>CANBZE010000211.1 GCA_947373775.1 Alphaproteobacteria bacterium | reverse complement strand
GACCAGATCACCGGCTATTTCCGCAATGCCGTGGAAGCCATAGGCAGCGATGTGCCCTGGGTGCTGCAGGACTATCCCCACTCCACCGGTGTCGTCATGTCCAACGGCGTGGTGAAGCGCGTGGTGACGGAAAATCCCTCACTGGCGATCCTCAAGCATGAGGACTGGCCGGGGCTGGACAAGATCACCACCCTGCGCGGCTGGGAGAAGGACGGCTCGATGCGCAAGATCTCCATCCTGATCGGCAACAACGGGCTGTTCTTCGATTTCGAGCTGGACCGCGGCGTCGACGGCGCCAATACCGGCTATGCCTTCCCCGACATGCTGGTGGAGATGGTCAAGCTGAACAAGGCGGGCAAGCGCGACGAAGCCCATGACCTGTTCGATGCCCACCTGCCGCTGCTGCGCTATGACCACCAGCCCGGTGTGGGCCTGGCGGTTCGCAAATATGTGCTGCAGAAGCGGGGCATCCTTTCCACCGCGGCGATGCGCAAACCCGCGCCCGCATTTTCCGCCGAGACCCGCAGCGAAGTGGATTACCTGATGGCGCGGCTGGCCAAGCACGATCCGCGCGCCAAGGTCTGACACATCAGTGGATGCGGTGCACCTTGTACATGCGCTGCTCGCCATCCACCATCATCGTGTAGGTGCTCATCGCATCGGGTGAGATGGTCACCAGCGTATTGGGCCCGGCCTGACCCCAATGGGCAGGATGGTGCGTCTCATCTTCATCATTCTGCTTCCAAACCTGGCCATCGGCCAGGATGACGGTGAAGGCGCCGCTGCGGCTCAGGGTGAAAGACTGCATCGGCACATGGCGCACAATCGGCTTGATGTCGTTGAACATGCCGTTCAGCAGCCCGTCCCGGCGGCGCGGCATGGGCGGCGGGCCGGACGGCGCGGACGCCGGCACGATGGCACGCGGCGGCGGCACATAATCCATCGGCGGCGCGGGCCGCGACGCCACCTGCTTGCCGCCCGAAAGACCCAGAACGGCGCGCATCGGCGCCGCGGCGCCGTAATAACAATCCAGCCAGGGACGGTCGCCGGCCACGCGGTTGCAGCCGGCGGCGCCGGTCATCACATCGTCACGGGCGGCTTCATCACGCGGCACGCCGCCGGCAGGCGGCACCGTCGCCAGCTTGACTTGGGCAGGCAGCGCCGGCGGCATGGCCAAGGCGGAGCGCACCGGCTGGGCAGCGCCGTAATAGCAATCCAGCCATTGATGAGAATCGGCAATCACCGCGCAGCGGAATGCGCCGGACAGCGCCTCATCGCGCGGACGGGCCTGGGCGGGCGCGGCCAAGCCAGCGCAAACCGGCACCAAAAGCCACCACAAATGACGCATACGCTCTCCCTTGCCCCCGTGGCGGCAATAACCAGCCGCCTTGGCGCAATTGAAACAAAATCAAGCGCCTGGGGCAAGTTACCGGCGGAGCATGTCCTGATAGGCCGCCTCAATGGCGGCGCGGAAACCACCGGTATCGAACAGCGGACTGGACAGGCGATTTTGCGCCAGCCGCGTCTTTATTGCCGCCAGGCGGGCAGGATCGCGCGCCAGCGCCAGCGCCAACGCTTCGTATGTTTCCAGATTTGGCGTCACCAGTTCGGGCAGGCCGATGGTGGTAAGCAAACTGGCCGCCACCCGCCCATCGAACTGATTGCCCAGTACGGTGACCAGCGGCAGGCCGGTCCATAGCGCGTCGCTGGCGGTGGTGTGGGCATTGTAGGGCAGCGTATCCAGGAACAGATCCGCCAGCCGATGGCGCGCCAGATGCGCCGCCTGCCCCATGCGCGGCGCGAACACCAGCCGCGCCGGATCGACGCCCTGCGCCGTTGCGGCCTCGCGCAAATGCCTGCGTGCGGAATCGTTATCGTCCAGCAGCCACAGCACGCTGCCTGGCACGGCGGCCAACAACCGCATCCAAATGGTGAACACCCGCGGCGTGATCTTCCAGGCCGCATTGAAGCAGCAAAAAATAAAACCGCTGTCCGGCAACCCGGCATCGGCGCGCGAAGGCGTCGCTTCGGCAATGACGCGGCTGGAATCATTGACCTGATAGCAATGCGGCAGGTGGATGATTTTCTCGCTGTAGAAAGGCTGATCGCTGCGCGGCAGCACGATCGTGTCGGCCAGAATATAGTCCAGCCAGGGCGCGCCGATAGTGCCCGGATACCCCAGATAGCTTACCTGCACCGGACAAGGGCGATGCGCCAGGATGCCCGGGCGCGCGCCTTCGGTGTGACCCTTCAGGTCCACCGCAATGTCGATCTCCCGCTCGCGCAACAGCTGCGCTACCTGGATGTCATCCAGGGCGCGAACGTCCTCGAAACGATCGAAGGCCTTGATCAGCCGTGCCCTCAGGACGCTGCCATCGTCGCGGCTGAAAGAAATGGCAGTGATCTCGAAGCGGTTGCGATCATGCCGCTCGATCAGGCCGGCGATAAGCTCGGCAGTGGCATGCTGGTGGAAATCCGACGACAGATAGGCGACGCGGATACGGTCATGGCCATAGCGTTCGCCGTTCCATAGCGGCGCGGCCGGCACGGACACGCGGTCGGCGACAAAAGCCTCGCTGCAGGCGCGCCGCAACGCTCCGTCATCGCAGAACGGCAAGAAGGTCAGCGGCGCGATCACCGCGCTGTTGTCCTGCACGGCGGCGGTCACCTGCGCACGGCAATCGTCCCAGCGCGCCAGGTCGGCCCCGCCCAGCACGGCACTGGCGATACCGCCCAGCACATAGGGATGGACGGGCGCAATGTTGCGCGCCAGTTCAAAGGCGGCGAAGGCTTCATCATAACGGTCAAGCTTGAGCAGCACCGTGCCGCTGTTGAAGGCCGCGCCGAAGCGGGCCGGATTGATTGTCAAAGCGTTGGCATAGCTGGCCAGCGCATCCTCAAACCGCTCCAGCAGCCACAGCGCGCTACCGCGGCGAAACCAGGCCTCGTCATAACCGGGCGCACTCCTGATCAGTTGCTCATAGGCGGCGAGTGCGGTGTCGAAGGCGCCCGATTCCAGGAACAGATTGCCGCGATAGAGAAGACTGATGACATTGCCGGGGCTGATCGCCAGCGCCTGGTCGAAATCGGCCAGCGCCTCTTGCCGCCGCCCCAGATCCTGCAGCGCCAGCCCGCGCTGGCTGCGGATGCCCGCATCGCCGGGTGCTTCTGCTACCAGGGACCCGAAGATCGCCAGCGCCTCTGCCGCGCGGCCTTGGCGCAGGCGGATCTCACCGATCATGATGCGCGCCGCAAGATCGGTACGATGCAGCTCGAGGATGCGGCCGCAGAGCTTTTCGGCTTCGTCCCATTCCCCCGCGGCAAGCAGATTGCCTGCCTTGGCGCGCAGCTTTTCAACCTTGAGGGCGTTGCTCATCCGGCCCCGTGCAATGGCATAAGCCATTGATAATATTACAGTTATTCCAGAATAAGCTTCGCATTGAAGGCAATGCAGAGTCTCTCGCCCTCACCCTGGAAAGCCGAGACAGAATGCTCCAGCCAGGAGGGAAACAGATACATATCGCCTGGTGTCGGCGCCACCCGGTGGCGGTTCACCTGGTGAGGCAGCTGAATCATGGTGGCGCGGGGGCGCGGATCGTAGAAGGAAATTTTGCCGACATCCCCGGGCTGGAGGGTTGTGGGCGGCGCGCTCACATAATAGACGCCACTGACATTCGCACCGGGATGCACATGCAGGCCCTGCGTATGACCTGCTTTATAACAAACTGCCCACCCCCACAGAATGAAATCGACTTTGGCAGGGGCAACCATCAATTCCTGGCGCAGGACATGACCGGCATATTCCTGCACCGCCTGCAAGATGTGGGGCTTGAGCGCGTTGATGCCGGGATTGTCGCGCTGAAACAGGTCTTCCTTGGTCTGGAAGCCACCCTCGGTGGTGGTGCCCAAGGTGGCGTTGGGTTCGGTGGCGGCGATTTGCGACACCAGCGCGGATAGCTGATGGTTGGTTTCCTCCATGCCGTCCAAATGACGCTGCAGGATGGTGGTGGGAAAGACGGAAATCAGCCGGTCGGTCACGCGGAGCCTTTATTGTCTTGTTCTTGGTGCAGGATGATAGAGCAAAAACCCATGATTTGCAGCACCGGTGTCAATCCGGCTGGGTCAGGAAAGCGAAGGCCAGGGCATTGAAGTCGTCGGCAAAGCGTTGGTGGATATTGTGCTTGCCCTCGGGGAAGATGTGCAGCCGGGAGCCGGCGATGCCGCGATGGATCGCCTGGGGGTGCAGGCCCGGGATCAGCGGATCCTTGGCGCCGTGCAGCACCAGAGTGGGACATGTGACCTGGGCCAGCAGCCCCGCATACAGATCGCCGCCCGCGTTGAACAGCGCTTCCTGCCCGGCGACATAGCGGTCCCACAACTCGTCCAGTTCATCGCCATACACGGCGCGCATCGCCTCGGCGGCACGCGGCGACCAGGCCGAAATCTTGCGGATAGCGTTGAAGGCGGCGATTTCCTCCGCCGTCAGGAAGGACTGGCCACCGAACACCACCAGCTTCGACACGCGTTCGGGATGGGTGGCGGCCATGATGGTGGCGATATTACCGCCATCGCTCCAGCCGATGATGGCGAAGCGCTCGTGCTCCAGAGCCGTCAT
>CANBZE010000210.1 GCA_947373775.1 Alphaproteobacteria bacterium | reverse complement strand
TGCTGGGACGCAAGTCCGCGCAGCTGACCGAGGCCCACCCCGCAATATTGGCAAAGGGACTCCTGCTGGAAATTCTTGGTGAAGCCGATGCGGCGGGTCAGCTTCGCTAGGCTGCCTGTACGGCGGCTTTGCGATTCGTCATAAAAGCTTGCCCATCCCGCGCGATCATGGCCTCGCACTCCCGCGAGGATTCGCCTTGAGATCCATGAGCCTGCAGATGCTGATTGTGTTGTCCGTCATGACCTGCATGGCCGCCGGTACGCTTTCCAGCCCGCCGCAGAAGACGCAGATCGCCCTGACGGCCCAACGCTAGACGCTTCAGGCTATCAGGTCAGGAGTCTCGTCCCTGCGATCGGGGCAAGGAAACAAAGCGACATTGCTCGGCAGTGTGCCGTCCCGGTTTGCCACCTGGGCAATGAGATTGAGCGTCTGCCGCACGTGAAAAGCATGGGAAATGGCCGGGCGATCCTCGCCTGTCTCTTCCAGCGATCGCCGGCGCATCAGAATGGGCATCGCCTTGCCCGCTTCCACCAGGCGCGAGATAAACACGAGGAACTGCTGCGTTCGGGCGTCGGTCTCTCTCACGACCAGTCTCTCCGTGCCGGAGCGCGCGCGCAGTCTTGAAACGTTCAGGACCCCAAAACCATCCAACCGCAAGCTGAGGGAGACTTCGTCGGGGATGTTTTCACACTGAACCGCCACCCCCGCCGCCGATATGTCGACGATCCGGCACAGAATGCTTTCGTTGTCCTGTGTCCGCAATTCCGCGCCGACAGCGGCCTGATATCGCCGATGCAACCGTCGATCATTCACAAGCGCATGCATGAGCCCACCCCATCTCAACGTTCCTCCAAATAGAGGAAATCCTTTAAGCCCTTGTTCATAGATAGGGCGAAAAGGGGCGCACGCGATTGTCATTTCGTTAAGCGTAAGGCGGCCGAGGCCCATTTTGCGGGGTTTCCCGGCAAAATGCGGCAGGGAACTTGTATCCGCCCGCCGGCAGCGCCATTTTCAGGCCATGCCGACACTTACCCCCCGCCAGACCGAACTGATCGCCAAGGCCCTGGCGGAACCGCGCCGGGTGGAGATTCTCAAGCAGATCGGGTCCTGCGACGGCACCACCCCCTGCAGCGCCCTGAGCGCCGGCAATGACGTCACACCCGCCACCCTCTCCCACCATATGAAGGAGCTGGAGAATGCGGGGCTGATCGCGGTCAGCCGCGAAGGCAAGTTCGCGCATCTGAAGCTGAACCGGCCGGTGCTGAACGCCTATCTGGCGCAGTTGGCCAAAATCTAGGACGTTGTGGCCGGCACGACTTGGGCATTGGGCTGCGCAGCGCCATTGCCGCCGCTGGAGCCCGCCGTCACGGCGATCACCGCGATGATCGCGCCGCCAGCACCCACCAGCGCCAATCCTGTCTGTCCCTGCTGGGCGGCGCGGACACCGGCCGACTTTCCAGGGCGAAGTGCGTCTGGCTTGAGCGGAACCGGTTTGGGCGCTGGCCTGGATGCCGGAGGCAGCGGCCCGGTCGCGCCGTCGCCCAGCGCATTGGGCGCCAACAGGGTCCATCCGGCCAGCACAGCCGCCAAAAAATTGATTCCGCGATTCATCATGCCCTCTTAAGGGCTTATTCGAGCTTGTCAATTTGACGGAATTGCGACAGCCGCAAAAAAACAGAACGGCCCTTGAAAGCCCTGCTCGTCGTTATGATGTTTATCTAACTATCGAAACATTAAAGGAGAGAGTCATGAGCAAATTGCAAGGCAAGGTGGCGGTGGTGACCGGCGCTTCCAAGGGTATCGGCGCGGGCATCGCCAGGGCCCTGGGCGCGGCGGGCGCATCCGTGGTGGTGAATTATGCCAGCGACAAGAGCGGCGCGGAAAAGGCCGTGGCCGACATCAAGGCCAAGGGCGGCAAGGCCATCGCCGTGCAGGGCGACGTCTCCAAGGCGGATGATGTCGAGCGGCTGTTTGGCGAAACCAAAAAGGCGTTCGGCAAGCTCGACGTGCTGGTGAACAATGCCGGCGTGTTCAAGTTCGCACCGATCGACGAGGCCGAGGAAGCGGATTACCGCCGCCACTTCGACATCAATGTCTGGGGCACCATCCAGGCGACGCGTGAAGCCCTGCCCCTGTTCGGGCCCGAGGGCGGCAGCATCATCAATATTTCGTCGGTGGTCAGCCGGATGGGCATTCCCGGATCGGCGATCTATGCCGGCACCAAGGGCGCGGTGGACACCATCACCCAGGTGCTGGCGTCGGAACTGGGGCCGCGCAAGATCCGCGTCAATTCGATCAATCCGGGCATGGTGGAAAGCGAAGGCACCCATACGGCCGGCTTCATCGGCGGCGATTTCCAGAAGGACATCGAAGCCAAGGCGCCGTTGGGCCGTATCGGCCAGCCGGAAGACATCGCCAAGGTCGCCGTCTTCCTGGCCAGCGACGAAGCCGGCTGGCTGACGGGGGAGCGTATTTCCGCGTCGGGCGGCCATCGTTGAATATCGCGCATGCCCCGTCTAAAAGCGGGGCATGCGTTTTACAGGCAAACATGTGGTGGTGACGGGCGCGGCCTCCGGATTGGGGCTGGCCATCGCCAAGGCGGCGGAGGCCGAAGGCGCCACCATCACCGCCATCGACCGGGTGGCCGCGCCATTCAAAGACAGCCGCATCTGCGACATCACCGATGAGGCCCAGGTCAAACAGGCGCTGTCCGGCTTGACGCGGATCGATGCGGTGGCCAACAGCGCCGGCATTGCCCGCCGCGCCAAGGTCGACGAGGCCGACATGGCCGATTTCGACGCGGTGATGGCCGTGAATGTGCGGGGCACCTTCCTGATTTCGAAATATGCCCTGCCCCACATGCGGGCGCATGGCGGCGCCATTGTGCATCTGTCGTCCGGCGTGGCCACCACCGGCACCCGCAACCGCGCCGCCTATACCGCCAGCAAGGGCGCGGTGCTGTCGCTGACCCTGAACATGGCGCTGGATTACGCCGCCGACAAGGTGCGGGTGAACTGCATCTGTCCCGGCTTCGTCAATACCCCCCTCCTGGCCAGCCTGCCGCCGGAGAAGAAGGCCAGGCTGGCGGCGCTGCATCCCCTGGGCCGCATGGGCGAGCCGGAAGAGATCGCGCATATGGCGTTGTTCCTGATGTCCGACCAGGCGCAATGGATCACGGGCCAGGCCATCGCGGTGGATGGCGGTTATAACATCGGCCATTCCGAAGACATCTAAGTCCGTCTGTTTCCGACACAATTAGGACAAGACCTTTTTCTAGACGGGGCGTTACACTCATCGCCTCACTGGCCTTATTTGGATTTCCCGTCCTTGACCGCCCTGATCGACGCCCGCACGCTTGCCCCCGATACGCTGCTGGAAACCGATCTTGCCATCATCGGCGGCGGGCCGGCCGGCATCAGCCTGGCGCTGTCGTTGGCGGGCAGCAAGATACGTGTGCTGCTGCTGGAATCGGGCGGCATGAATTTCGATCCCACCATCCAGAAAATGTATTCCGGCGCCGAGACCGGTACGCGCTATGCGCCGCTGGATGCGGGCCGGCTGCGCCAGCTGGGCGGCGGCACCAATCACTGGGGCGGCTGGTGCCGTCCGATGGACGCAATCGAGTTCGAAGCGCGCGACTGGGTGCCCCATTCCGGCTGGCCCTTCCCGCGCAAGACACTGGAGCCCTATTTCCCGCGCGCGCAGGCGCTGGTGGAAGCCGGTCCCTGGATCTATGACCAGAAGGGCGATGCCGACAACGCCAGCGAAGGCTCGGTGCTGCCGCTGAACGGCGGCGGGCTCTACACCAGCTGGTTCCAGTTCTCCAAGATGCGCGGCGACATCCTGCCGACCCAGTTCGGCAACCGCTATCAGGAGGATCTGAAGCGCGCGCCCAACATCAAGCCGCTGCTGCATGCCAATGTTACGGGGATAAAACTTGGGGCGAACGGCAAACAGGTCGAACGGCTGGATGTCGCCACCTTGGCGGGCAAGCACTTCACCGTGAAACCGCGCATGGTGGTGCTGGCTTGCGGCGGCATCGAGAATGCCCGCCTGCTGCTGGCCTCCAATGATGTGATGAAGACCGGCATCGGCAACCAGAACGACCTGGTGGGCCGCTTCTTTGCCGACAACCCCATTCCGCGCGACGTCGCCACGGTGGTGAGCTTCTCCGGACCGCTGGCGCCCTTTTATGGCGCCAACCAGAACCTGGCCGACGGCACCATCATGCGCGCCACCTTCGCGCCCACCGCCCAGTTCTGCCGCGCCGCCAAGGTGGGCAGCTCGCTGAGCACCGTCGAGGCGCCTGTGGATCTGGATGAGACCGGCAGGGCCGCCGTCATCACCACCGCCATCGCGCTGGGGGTGGATGCGTCCAACGCCAAGGCCTATTCGCTGGGCTGCGGCATGGAGCTGATGCCCGATCCCGATCGCCGCCTGACCTTGAGCGGCGAGAAGGACGCGCTGGGCCTGCCGCGCCTGAAGCTGAACATGCGCATCGCCGACGACGACTTCACCCGCTTCAACCGCACCCTGACTGAGCTGGGCCGGCAATTGCTGGCCAGCAAGGCGGGGATGCTGCGCATCAGCTGCCACACCAGGGAAGACTGGATGACGCGAATGGACTGGGGCCATCATCACCTGGGCACCACCCG
>CANBZE010000209.1 GCA_947373775.1 Alphaproteobacteria bacterium | reverse complement strand
CAAGAAGCGCGACGGTTTCGTCATGGGCGAGGGCGCGGGCGCCGTGATCCTCGAGGAATACGAACACGCCAAGAAGCGTGGCGCCAAGATCTACGCCGAGATCCTGGGCTATGGCCTGTCGGGCGACGCCTATCACATCACGGCGCCGTCGGAGACCGGCGACGGCGCGCAGCGTGCCATGAAGGCGGCGCTAAAGCGGGCAGGCCTCGGCACCGACCAGATCGACTATGTGAACGCCCACGGCACCTCGACCATGGCCGACGGCATCGAGCTGGGCGCGGTGGAACGCTTTCTGGGCAATGCCGCGGCCAAGGTCGCCATGTCGTCCACCAAATCCTCCATCGGGCATCTGCTGGGCGCGGCCGGTTCGGTGGAAGCAATATTCTGCCTGCTCGCCATGCGCGATGGCATCGTGCCGCCCACGATCAACCTGGACAATCCCGACGTCGTGACAGCCATGGACCTGGTGCCCAACAAGGCACAGAAGCGCGACGTCAACATCGCCATGTCCAACAGCTTCGGCTTCGGCGGCACCAACGCCGCCCTGATCCTCTCCAAAATTTGATGCGTCTTCTCTTCGTCCTGGCGGTGCTTTGCGTCATCGCCGCCGGGGTGTTCGAATGGGCCTATTCTGCCTGGGACGGTCCGGGCATGCCGGCACGTTCGGGCAATGAAACGGTGGTGATGGTGGCGCCCCACACCCGTGTCCATGACATTGCCCAGACCCTGGAACAGGCGGGCGCGCTCAAAAGCGCGGTGATCTTCGAGTTGAATCTGCGCATTCGCGGTTTGGCCGACAAGGTGAAGGCCGGTGAATACGCCATTCCCTCCGGCGCTTCGATGCACGCCATCGCCGACATTCTGGTGGACGGCAAATCCATCCAGCACAAGCTGACGGCCGCCGAAGGTCTGACCAGCGACATGATCTGGAAGCTGGTCCAGAAGAACGATGTGCTGACCGGCGATGCCGGGCCGGTGCCGCAGGAAGGCACGCTGCTTCCCGAAACCTATCTCTTCACCCGCGGCGAGACCCGCGCCCATCTGCTGGCCAAGATGGCAAAAGCCCAGGACGCGTTCCTGGCCGGGAAATGGGAAAGCCGCGTCAGCGGCCTGCCGCTGGCTTCGATGCGCGAGGCGATCATCCTGGCCTCCATCGTGGAAAAGGAAACCGGGCTGGCGTCGGAGCGCCGCCATGTCGCCGCCATCTTCATCAACCGGCTGAAGATCGGCATGCGGCTGCAGACCGATCCCACCATCATCTATGACCTGACCAAGGGCTATCCGCTCGGCCGCGGCATCCGCGCCAGCGAGCTGGCGGCAGCCACGCCCTACAACACCTATGTCATCACCGGCCTGCCGCCGGGTCCGATCTGTAACCCGGGCAAGGACGCCATCGCCGCGGTGCTCAATCCGGAGACCAGCTACGACCTGTATTTCGTCGCCACCGGCCATGGCGGGCATGCCTTTGCCGCCACCATCGCGCAGCAGGAACGCAACGTCGCCGCCTATCGCGCCTTTGAGCGCCAGAACCATGCCAATGAAAGCCAGGCGCCCGATCCGGTGACGGTCAGCGAAAGGCTGGAAGAGGCGCCGGTTCCGGTTCCCGACGCCAAGGCGCCCAAGCTGCCCGCGCCGCACAAAAAAAAGCGCGCCGGCCACCGCAGGTGACAGCGCCTGTGCGCACGGGCTAATTTCGCAGCTCACCGGAGTTGTCCATGACCTTTGCCAGCATGACGGGATTTGCCGAAAGCACGGGCAGCCATGACGGGCTGCGCTGGCGCTGGGAAGCCAAGAGCGTCAACGGCCGCAGCCTGGACATGCGGCTGCGCACCCCGCCTGGTTATGACGGACTGGAAGCCCCCGCGCGCCGGCTGGCGGGCGAGCGCTTCCTGCGCGGCGCCTTCCAGATTTCCCTCTCCGTCGAACAGCCGGAAACCGCGCGCGGCCTCAGCGTGGATGCCGTGGCGCTGGCCAGCGCCGTGCGCATCGCGCGCGAGGTCGCCGCCGAGACCGGCCTGGCGCCGGCGCGGGTGGATGGGCTGCTGGCGCTCAAGGGCGTGATCGTCGCCGATGAGGTGGCCGCTCCCCCCGATCCGGTCACCCGCGCGCACCGGGACGCCGCCATCCTGGAAAGCCTGGCGGGGGCCTTTGATCGGCTGGCGAAGGAACGCTGCGGCGAAGGCGCCAAGCTGGCATCGCTGATGACGGCGCAAATGGACGAGATCGAAACGTTGGTGGGTGAGGCGGGACGGCTGGCCGCCGCCCAGCCTGCGGCGCTGAAAGCACGGCTGGACGCGCAGCTGAAGGAGCTGCTGGACGGTGGGTCGGTGTCCGAGGACCGGCTGGCACAGGAAGTGGCGCTGTTGGCGGTGAGGGCCGATGTGCGTGAGGAGCTGGACCGGCTCACCGCCCATGTCCAGGACGCCCGCGCCCTGATCAAGGACGGCAAGGGTGTAGGCCGCAAGCTGGATTTCCTGGCCCAGGAATTCAACCGCGAAGCCAACACCCTGTGCTCCAAATCCAGCGACATTGCATTGACCCGCACCGGCCTCGCCCTTAAGGCGGTGATCGACCAGTTCCGCGAGCAGTCCCAGAATGTCGAATAACAACATCCAGCGCCGTGGCCTGATGCTGGTGTTGTCCTCGCCGTCCGGCGCGGGCAAGACCACCCTGTCGCGCCGCCTGCTGGAGAGTGACGGCAATATCCAGCTGTCGGTGTCCGCCACCACCCGCCCGATGCGGCCGGGCGAAACCCATGGCAAGGATTATCACGTCCTCAAGCCCGAAGAGTTTGAAGCCTGGCTTACGGGGGGAAAGTTTCTCGAACATGCCACCGTGTTCGGTAACCGTTACGGTACGCCATCTCATCTGGTGAATGACGTGCTCAGCAGCGGACGCGACGTGCTGTTCGACATCGACTGGCAGGGCACCCAGCAGCTGAAGGAAAAAAAGCGCGACGATCTGGTCAGCATCTTCATCCTGCCGCCCAGCCATGACGAGCTGGAACGCCGGCTGCGCAACCGCGCCCAGGACAGCGAGGAAACCGTGGCGGGCCGCATGGCCAAGGCGGCGGACGAGATTAGCCATTGGCCGGAATATGACTATGTCATCGTCAACACCGACGTGGACAAGGCGCTGGGCGACATCCAGGCGGTCCTCAATGCCGAGCGCCTGAAGCGGAGCCGCCAGACCGGCATCTCGGAGTTCGTCGGCAAGCTGGTATGACGCCGAAAGGCCAGGTTTCCCGGCCTGAAATCTGTGCCATACTGTACGGATTGAAAATGGCGGGGGGCCAGATGTCCGACACCGAGAATTCGCGCCGCGTTCTCATTGCGGGCCTGTTGTCGCTTTTGCCGATGAAGGCCGCGGCGCAGATTCAATTGCCGGGCGCGGTCAGCGATTATCTGAACCGCAACAAAGCCGCTGCGGCGCCTGCCGCCGCATCTGCCGGCGCGCCCGCCGGTGCGGCGCTCAGCCAGAGCCAGATCGGCTCGGGATTGAAGGACGCGATGAAGGTCGCTTCACGCAAGGTGATCGGCCAGGTCGGCAAGCCGGGCGGCTATTTCAGTGATCCCGCCATCAAGATTCCGTTGCCGGGCGGCCTGGAACGCGTTGCCGGGCCGCTGCGCGCGGTGGGTGCCGCCGGGCTGCTGGATGACCTGACCCTGCGCATGAACCGCGGTGCCGAGCAGGCCGCTCCCAAGGCACTTAACATCTTTGTCGATGCCGCCTCTGGCATGAGCTTTGACGATGCGCGGGGCATCCTGACCGGACCGCAGGATTCGGTGACCCAGTATTTCAAGCGCACCACGTCGGGCACCCTGACCACCGAGTTCCATCCCATTGTCAGCACGGCGCTGACCGGCGCGGGCGCCATGAAGGCGCTGAAGTTGGTGCAGGACCGGGTCAGCAGCATGCCCATGATCGGCCAGATGGCCGGCGGCTTCGATCTTGTCGATTTCACAGTCGGCAAGGCGCTGGACGGGCTGTTCCACTATCTGGCGGTGGAAGAGGCTTCGATCCGCACCAATCCGCTGGCGCGCTCCACCAGCCTGCTCAAAAGCGTCTTCGGCTGATCAGTTCAGGGCTCTCGTCTTTTAGTTTTGCCGCGCCAAGGCGCGGGCAAGGGCGGCGAACTGTTCAATCGTGAGGTCTTCGGGCCGCGCCGTGGGATCGATCCCGGCTTTTTCTGCCAAACTCTCACCGCCCAAAGGCTTCAGCGACTGGCGCAGCATCTTGCGGCGCTGGCCGAAGGACGCGGCGGTTATCTTTTCGAGATCGGCAAGTTCGCACGGCGCCAGCGGCTGCTGGCGCGGTTCCAGCCTTACGATCGACGAAGTGACAGAGGGCGGCGGCACGAAGGCGTGCGGGTTGACGTCGAACAACAGCTTTGCCGTGCAGCGCCACTGGGCCAGCACCGACAGCCGGCCATAATGCTCGGTCCCGGCGCGCGCGGTGATGCGCTGGGCCACTTCCTTCTGGAACATGAGGGTCAGGCTGGCCCAAACCGGCGGCCAGCTTTCGGCGGTCAGCCATTTGATCAGGATGGCGGTGCCGACATTGTAGGGCAGGTTGGCGGCGATGCGGACGCCTTGCGGCAGGATCAAACCTTCATCCAGTTCCAGCGCATCGGCGGAGATCACTTCCAGCTTGCCCGGCCA
>CANBZE010000208.1 GCA_947373775.1 Alphaproteobacteria bacterium | reverse complement strand
TATATCGACCGGGTCAATGTCAGCACCGCTTCGGTCGGCGTGCTGGGTTTCGGCAAAGAATTTCATCTTTCCAAGACCCAAATCGGTCTGGTGTTCTCCGCCTTCGCCTATCCCTATCTGGTCTTCCAGATCATCGGCGGCTGGGTCAGTGACCAGTTCGGCACCCGCCGCACCCTCATTGCCTGCAGCCTGATCTGGGCGTCGGCCACGGTCCTGACCGGACTGGCGGGCGGCCTGACCTCGCTGCTGATCGCGCGCGTGCTGCTGGGCCTGGGTGAAGGCGCAACCTTTCCCGCCGCCACCGCCGCCATGTCGCGCTGGGTCAAGCCCGCGGATCGCGGCTTCGCCCAAGGCATCACCCATTCGGCGGCGCGATTGGGCAACGCTCTGGCGCCCGGACTGATCGTGGCGGTGATGACGATGTATGGCTGGCGCGCATCCTTCTTCGTCTGCGCCGGTCTCAGCTTTGTCTGGGTGGTCGTGTGGTTTTTCGTCTTCCGCGAAAATCCCGCGGACCATCCCCGCATGACGATCGAGGAATGTGCCGTCCTGCCGCCGCCCAAACCCAAGGGCCAGCCGGTGCCCTGGGGTCAGCTGGCCCGGCGCATGGCGCCGGTTACCATCGTTTACTTCTGCTACGGCTGGACCCTGTGGCTGTTCCTGAGCTGGATTCCGCAATATTTCCAGCACCAGGGCCAAGACTTGAAAAGCATGGCGTTGTTCTCGTCCGGCGTGTTCCTAGCCGGCGTGGTGGGCGACACCTTGGGCGGTATCATCACCGACCGTATCTTTGCCCGAACCGGCAATCTCAATCGCGCCCGCAGCCTGATGGTGTCGGTGTGCATGGGCCTGACCTGTCTGTCCTTGCTGCCCATGATGTTCAGCCATGACCTGGTGGTGTCGGCGATCAGCCTGTCGGCCGGATTCTTCTTTGCCGAAATGACCATCGGCCCGATGTGGGCGGTGCCCATGGATATCGCGCCCGAGCATTCGGGCACCGCCAGCGGCATCATGAATACCGGCTCGGCCTTCGCAGCCATCGTATCGCCGGTGGTGGGCGGCTGGCTGATCGACAAAACTGGTGACTGGCAACTGCCCTTTCTGGGCAGCATTGTGCTGATGCTGGTGGGCATGGGACTGGCCTTTACCATGCGGCCCGGGCAGCGCTTGGTCACCGCGCCTTAAACGGTTGTAATCGAACGGCTTTCGCATCCGCTTCTACTGCGGTGCAACAAGCCTTTTGCCTGCCATTTACCCTCGCTAGTATGGCGTACAGGGACTCAAGAAAAGCAGCCGGCCAATCCCCGGATATGCTGAGAAAAACAAAGAGCACAGGAACGAGCTTAAGGACCATCCGCACACATAGCTGAGTATCCGTCAGACGTTGGTCCTATTGGGGCGTGTCATTGGGGAAGCAGTCAGCAGCATGAGTGGTGCATCTGTGAGTGAAGCGTCCCGGCAAGCGTCGGGCGCTGTGAACGGCCAAGCAGCCGCTGGGATGAAGCCCACGGACATCGCCAATCCCGACTACTTCCACAAAGTCGTGGACTGCCAATGGGCATGTCCTGCCCACACCCCGGTTCCCGAATATATCCGCATGATCGCAGCGGGGCGTTATTCCGACGCCTATATGGTCAACTGGCACTCCAATGTTTTTCCCGGTGTGCTGGGCCGCACCTGCGACCGTCCCTGCGAGCCGGCTTGTCGCCGCGGCCGGGTGGAAGAAGTCACCAAGAAGGCCGAGCCGGTCGCCATTTGCCGCCTCAAGCGCGTCGCCGCCGACAACAAGGATGATGTGAAGTCGCGCATGCCTGCGCTGCCGGCACAGAAGAACGGCAAGCGCGTGGCGCTGATCGGCGCCGGCCCCGCTTCGCTGACCGTGGCGCGCGACCTGCTGCCGCTGGGCTACGAGGTCGTGCTGTATGACGGCGACGCCAATGCCGGCGGCATGATGCGCACCCAGATCCCGAAATTCCGCTTGCCGGAAACGGTGCTGGACGAAGAAGTGAATTACATCCTGGACCTGAAGCCGGAACTGCGGCTGGGCCAGAAGATCGCCTCGCTGAAACAGCTGCTGGCCGAGAATTACGACGCCATCTTTGTCGGCTGCGGCGCGCCGCGCGGACGCGAACTGGATATCCCGGGCCGCAAGGAAGCGGGCGCCAACGTTCATATCGGCATCGACTGGCTGGCGTCCGTTTCCTTCGGCCACACCACCAAGATCGGCAAGCGCGTGATCGTGCTGGGCGGCGGCAACACCGCCATGGATTGCTGCCGCACCTCGCGGCGCCTGGGCGGCGAACAGGTCAATGTCGTGGTGCGCTCCGGCTTTGGCGAGATGAAGGCCAGCCCATGGGAAAAAGAAGACGCGATGCATGAAGGCATCCCGATCCACAATTTCCTGGTGCCGGCGGAATTCCTGCACACCGGTGGCAAGCTGACCGGCGTGCGCTTCCAGAAGGTGAAGGCGCAGACCGACGCCAAGGGTCGCCGCAGCCTGGCGCCGTCCGGCGAGCCGGATGTGGTGATGGAATGCGATGACGTGCTGGTGGCGGTGGGGCAGGAAAACGCCTTCCCCTGGATCGAGCGCGACATCGGGCTGGAGTTCGATCAGTGGGACATGCCCAAGGTCAGCACCACCACCTTTCAGTCCACCAACCCCAAGGTTTTCTTCGGCGGCGACGCGGCGTTCGGCCCCAAGAACATCATCTGGGCGGTTGCACATGGCCATGACGCCGCCATTTCCATCGATCTTTTATGCCAGGGCAAAGACGTGGGCCAGCGCCCGCCGCCGATGGTCAACCTGTCCAGCCAGAAGATGGGCATCCATGAATGGAGCTATGACAACGACATCTCCAACGACCACCGCTTCAAGGTGCCCCACGCGCCCATCGAAAAGACGCTGAAGGACGTGAAGTTGGAAGTGGAGCTGGGCTTTGACATCCAGCAGGCTTTCGCAGAAGCCGAGCGTTGCCTGAACTGTGACGTCCAAACCGTGTTCGACACCCCCAAATGCATCGAATGCGATGCCTGCGTCGATATCTGCCCGATGGACTGCATCACCTTCACCGCCAATGGCGCCGAAGAAGATCTGCGCCAGCGGCTGACGGCGCCGGCGCTGCATCCCGACCAGGACCTCTATGTCTCCACAGCGCTCAAGACCGGCCGCGTCATGGCCAAGGACGAGGACCTGTGCCTGCATTGCGGGTTGTGCGCCGAGCGCTGCCCTACCGGCGCCTGGGACATGCAGAAATTCCTGCTGAACGCGCCCAAGACGGGGTACGCATGTCACAAATAAAGTCCGTCAACGATTTCGTGGTGAAGTTCGCCAACGTTAACGGTTCGGGGTCGGCCTCCGCCAACGAGATGTTCGCCCGTTCCATCCTGCGCATGGGCGTGCCGGTGACCTCGCGCAATATTTTCCCGTCCAACATCCAGGGCCTGCCCACCTGGTACGAAGTGCGCGTCTCGGGCAAGGGCTGGTTGGGCCGGCGCGGCGGCGTGGACCTGATGGTGGCGATGAACCCCCAGACCTGGGACAAGGATGTCGCCTCGATCGATCCGGGCGGCTACCTGTTCTACGATTCCTCGCGGCCCATTCCGGCATCGAAATTCCGCGACGACATCAATATCATCCGCATGCCGCTGACCGAAATCAGCAATGCGGCCTATAAAGACCCGCGCCAGCGCCAGCTGTTCAAGAACATCATCTATATCGGCGCCCTGACCCAGCTTCTCGGAATCGAGATTGACGTGCTGGAGAAGCTGATCGGCGAGCAATACAAGTCCAAGGAGGCCCTGATCGCGCCCAACCACCAGGCGCTGCGCATGGGCCATGACTATGCCCGTGATCATCTGTCCGACGCCTGCAGCCTGAAGGTTGAGCGCGCCAATGAAGTCGGCAAGCGCATCTTCGTCACCGGCAATGATGCGGCGGGGCTGGGCTGCGTCTATGGCGGCGCCACGGTGGCGGCCTGGTATCCCATCACCCCGTCCACGTCCGTGGCCGAAGCCTTCGCCAAGCATTGCCGCAAATACCGAGTGGACAAGGAAACGGGCAAGAACAAGTTCGCCATCGTGCAGTCGGAAGACGAAATCTCCGCCATCGGCACGGTCATCGGAGCCAGCTGGAACGGCGCCCGCGCTTTCACCGCGACATCGGGCCCCGGCATCTCCCTGATGCAGGAGTTCCTGGGGCTGGCCTATTTCGCCGAGATCCCCGCCGTGATCATCGACGTACAGCGCGGCGGACCCTCCACCGGCATGCCCACCCGCACCCAGCAATCCGATCTTTTGGTCTGCGCCTAT
Organism: Alphaproteobacteria bacterium; assembly: GCA_947373775.1. The sequence continues at coordinate 368 of CANBZE010000208.1, read as the reverse complement.
GCCAGCCATGGCGACACCAAACATGTGCTGTTGATCCCCGAAGACCCGCGCGAGCTGTTCGAATTCTGCGCCCAATCCTTCGACCTGGCCGAGCGGCTGCAGACCCCGATCTTCGTTCTGGAAGACCTGGATATCGGCATGAATGACTGGCTGTGCGAGCCTTTCACCTGGGACGACAAGCGCAGCTACGACCGCGGCAAACTCATGACCGCCGAAGAACTGGAAGCCGGCAAGACCTTCGGCCGCTACCTGGACGTGGACAGCGACGCCATCCCCTACCGCACCCTCCCCGGCACCCATCCCAGCAAGGGCGCCTATTTCACCCGCGGCTCCAGCCGCGACCGCTTCGCCAAATACAGCGAGGAAGG
>CANBZE010000207.1 GCA_947373775.1 Alphaproteobacteria bacterium | reverse complement strand
GCTTCCGCCATGGCTTTCATCGCATCCAGCGCTTCGTTGAAGCGCTTGGTGCGGGTTGCGCGATTTTCGATCTTGGCCTGGTCGGTGCCCAAAGGCGCCTGGTCATAGAACAGGCTGTAGACGATCCTGGTCTGGCGGCCACGATCCAGCGGTTCCACCGCCAGGGTGCCGTGATACAGGATGGTCGAAGAGGGCTGGGTGTAGGTGTAGGAATAGGGCGTCGAGGCCACCATCACTTCATTGTTGTTGCCGTTGAGCAGGCGGTTGGACCCGAACGGCGTGCCGGTGACATTACCGGTGATCACGCAGGTGACCTTCAGCCAGGTGGCGATGGCGCAATACGGACCGATCTTGGCCCAGGTCTGATCCGGCGTCTTGTTGACCACCTTGTCCAGCAGGATGGTGGTGTATTCGGCAGCGTTTGCTGCCGGTGCCGCCAGCATCGCCATCGCGATTGCTGCGCCTGCGAGAAACCTTGTCTTCATCGCCTTGTCCCCTTTGCTTTGCGCCCTGTTTATTCCCTGATAAAACGCTGGCGTGCCGCGCGCAACAAGACATAAGCGCCCGCAGCTCCAAGGGATCAAGATGCCTCGTTTTGCCGTTCCGGCCCTGCTTATCCTGCTGGCCGGAATTGCGTCTGCCGATGCCCGGGAGCTGAAAATCCTCACCGGCGCGGGCATGTCCATGCCGGTGCGCGCCCTGGCCGCCGCATATGGCACACGCACCGGGAGCACCGTCACGGTGGTCAGCGACACCGCCGGGGGGTGCAAAAGCGCATCGAGGCCGGCGAGAAATTCGATCTGGTGATCGGCACCCAGGCGGTGCTGGACGCCCTGACCAAGGAGAGCAAGGTTTCGGCCACCCATTCCGACCTGGCCCAGATGGTCGCCGGGATCGGGGCGAAGCTGGGCACGGCCAAACCCGCTATCGCCGACAGCGCCCAGTTCAAAGCCACCTTGTCGGCTGCGAAGACGATTACCTATGTCGATCCGGCCTCGGGCGGCATCACCGGCGTGTTCTTTCTTCAACAGGCCGACAAGCTGGGCGTGGGCCAGGAAGTGCGCGCCAAGGCGGTGCTGAAGCCCAACGGAACCGGCGTGGCCGACGCGGTGGCGCGCGGCGAGGCACAATATGGCGTCACCCTGATCAGCGAAATGCTGCCCAATCCCGGCGTGACGGTTTGGCCTCTGCCGGACGAGCTGCAAATGACCACCATCTATACCGCTGCCATCACCAACGATGCGCAGAATGCAATGGACGCGCAGGCAATGCTGGACGACCTTCGCGGCACCAGGGGACACAACGCCAGTATCAAAGCCGGGCTGAAACCGGTTTCGCACTAGACCAACCAGGAGACGCTTCAATGGATCGCCGCAAATTCTTTTCCGTTACCGGTGCAGGTGCCGCCGCCGTTGCCGCCGGCGCTGCGCCCGCGGCCGATGCCGCGCCCAAAAAGGCCGGCGGCAAGCTGCCACCGCTGAAGGCGCGGCTGGGCCACCAGTTCGGCACTCTGACCGACCGCACCGCCGCCTGGGTGGCCCGGTTTGGCGTGGATGCCGTTTGCACCAGCCCCAAGATTGCCGACCCGGCGCGCCTCTACCCCACGGTGGACGAGATGAAGGCGATGCTGGACATCGCCGACAAGCACAAGGTGAAGGTGGAGCTGGTGGACAGCCCATTGCTGACCTCCTCGCTGATCGACCGGGAGAAGAATCCCGGCATCATGCTGGCCAAGGAACCGGAACGGTCCCGCGAGATCGAGGCGTTCCAGAACCATATCCGCACCTGCGCCGCCACCGGCATCCGCACCCTGAAATACAACATGTCCATCCTGGGCGTGGTGCGCTCGGAAGAAGTGCCCGGCCGCGGCGACACCGTCTACAACAGGTGGAATTTCAAGGAGGCCCAGGCCAAGAATCCGCCGCTCACCAAGGCCGGTGTTGTCAACGAAGACGCCTTCTGGGAGCGCATCCATTATTTCCTGGATCACGTTGTCCCGGTGGCCAATGAGTACAAGGTGCGCATCGCCTGCCACCCCAATGATCCGGGCATGCCGCCGGAAGGCTATCGCGGCATCCACACCGTGCTGGGCACCATTGATGGCTTGAAGCAGTTCGTCAGCTACAAGGAAAGCCCCTATCACGGCCTGAACTTCTGCCAGGGCACCGTTTCGGAAGACCTGGAGAATCCCAACGCCGAGATCGGCGATGTGATCCGCTGGTTCGGCAGCCGCAAGAAGATCTTCAATGTCCATTTCCGCAATATCCGCGGCCATCGCAGCGATTTCGTCGCCGAGATGTTCCCGGACGAAGGCGATGTGAATTTCGTCAAGGCGCTGAAGGTCTATCGCGAGGTCGGCTATGAAGACCTGCTGATGCCCGACCATGCCCCCAAGGTGGTGGGCGAGAATGCCGAGTGGGGCACCAATGAGAATTTTGCCTTCGAGTTCGGCTATATCCGCGGGCTGATCCAGTCCGAGCAGCACGTCGTCTGATCGCAGATTTCGAATTGACAAGAGCGTCGCCGGAAACGGCGGCGCTCTTTTCGTTTGTGATCATGATTCGCGCGAAATCCGTTCATCTAGATGAACCTCAAATGAATGGCATGGAACCTGTTCAGGTAGATGAACCTCAGATGAACAGATTGATGAACGGCACGTTCCATTTGGCACCGATAGAATGGGCCTTTCTCGGGTTGCGTGGGTTTTCTGTGAGTATGTAAAGGACTCGTTTGCCGCTTTGCATCGGCACGCTTGAAAAGAAAAATAATCGGCGCAGCCTGTCAGGTAAGAGCGCGGCATGGGGCTGGGCTCCTGCGAATAGAGAAAAATCATGTCGGGGATCGCGAGGGCCGCGCTGGCCGCCGCCTTGCTGAACTGCGGCTTGTTGGCCGCTTCAGCGGACGAAAATTCCACGGGACAATGGCTGAAGGACGGCGCCTGTTCGCTGTACAGCGCCGGGGCGGCGTCGGGCGACACGGTGAGCTGGACCGGTTCGTGCGTCGATGGCTATGCCGAGGGTCTGGGCACCGCCACCTTCACCCATGACGGGCAAAGCCAGATCTTCACCGCCAGTTTTGCGCACGGCGTGATCCCCGACGGTCACGTCATCACCCGCTGGGGGGCGGGCTGGAGCTATGACGGCGAGACGGTGGGCGGGCGTTTCCAGGGCGCGGGCATCCTCACCACCGACGCCTCCGACCGTTTCGAAGGCCAGTGGGCCGACGGCAAGATGATCGGCTTCGGCGTTTTGCGCCGTGCCAATGGCGAGCGCTATGCCGGCGACTGGAAGAACGACAAGCCCAACGGCCTGGGCGAACTGTTCCATGCCGACGGCACCAAGCTGGCCGGCACCTTTGCCGACGGCAAGCTGATCAAGGCCGCCGACACCAAATCCGACGCGCCGACCAAGATGGTCGATACCTCCAAAGCCCCATTCGGCAGCGTGGCCGGAAAAACCCTGACCGGGGTGGATGGCTCGTCCATCGCCCTGAACCTGATCGAAGGCGGCATGGAACTGCAGGTGGTTCCGGCCGAAGGCACCGCGCGCAAGACCACCTTCACCTTCATGACCGACCGCATGGGTACGGTGGTGGAAGACAGCGACGCGACCCAGGCAGGCTCCAGCGTCACCGGCTTTTTTCGCCTGACGGGCAAGGGCGTAGAAATTCGCTATTCCGACGGCCGCTCCGCCATGCTGGCGGCCAGCGCTGACGGCGGGGTGCAGATGGCGCTGGATGGTGATGTGGGACCGTCGTGCCGCGCCTGGTACCCCACTGGCCATGCCTTCAGCGACGGCGAGAAGAAAGCGGCGCTGAACGCCTATGCCAGCAAGCTGGGCCTGCCGGTGGCGGCCAGCGACACCAGCCAAGGCCAAGTCCGAACGTCATGCCGCGGCGAAAACCCCGGCGCGCATGGCCAAGGCGTCCTACCACATTGGCGACTATCAGCCCAAAGGGCTTGAGCCGGTTTCCGTGAAGTCGTCGGAGGTCCACACCATCGACAGCGGTATCGCCGTGCCCAGCACGACGGTGGCGATGGCCGCGCCGCCTGCGCCGTCCGGCGACAAGAAGGATGCGGGCAACTGCCTGAAAGTGGACAGCGACGGCAGCCATTGGGGCTTCCGCAATGCCTGCGATTTTGCGGTGCAGTTCGCCTATTGCATGGCGGGCGGCAGCGACAATCTCAGCGCCTGCGGCAGCAATGACACCGTCACCACCAGCGTGGCGGGCAGTGTCGCGGCGGGCGGCTTCGGCGCCCTGATGGCCGACATGAGCCTCAAGGACAAAGACGCCACCCACAGCTTCCGCTGGATCGCCTGTGGCGGCGGCGCGGGCGAAGTGGTGGCGCATCTGGATCATTTCGAACCTCCGGCCGGGCGCTGCGAACGCACGCGCACCGCGTCCAACTGAAAGGGAAAACCCCATGTGGAAAACCGCTTCCGCGACCGTCGCGCTCCTGGCTTTGGCCCACCCGGCCCTGGCCGCCGGCTGCGCCTCGTCCAGTGATGCATCCGCCCTCAAGACGGCGGTGATGCAGCAGGAGTTGATGGTCGCGGCCCTGCAATGCCACGAGACCAGCAACTATAACCGCTTCGTGATGGCCTATCGCAGTGAGCTGCAATCCTCCGACGCGTCGCTGAAGGCCTTCTTCGTGCGCCGCGGCGGTGAGCATGGCGAGTCCGGTT
>CANBZE010000206.1 GCA_947373775.1 Alphaproteobacteria bacterium | reverse complement strand
TGGTGGTGTCGGCCCATTTCACCCGCCAATCGAACTTGGCGAAGCTCTGGTTGAACTGGTTGATCGAGCCGCCATAAAGCTGGCGCGCCGACACGATCTCATCGCCGGGACTCATCAAGGTGTGGAAGGTCAGAAGCTGGGCGGCATGGCCACTGGCGCAGGCGAGGCCCGCGCGGCCGTTTTCCAGCGCCGCCACCTTTTCCTCCAGCACCGCATTGGTGGGATTCATCAACCGCGTATAGACGTTGCCGAAGACCTGCAGATTGAACAGGGCCGCGGCGTGATCGGCGTCTTCGAACACAAAGGCGGTGGTCTGGTAGATCGGCGTCGCCCGCGCGCCGGTGGCGGGATCGGGCTGGGCCCCGGCATGGACGGCCAGGGTGTTGAATCCATAATCGGCCATCTTTTAAGGCTCCGCGTGTTCGATCTTCAGTTCGTCTTCAATCCGGCGCACCCAGGCGCGGACATCGGGATACTGCTTCAGCTCGATCCCGGCCTGGTGACTGAAGCGGGTATAGGCGACCAAGGCGATATCGGCCAGTGACAGTTTGCTGCCCACGAAGTATTTGCGCCCCTCAAGATGACTGTTCATCAGCGCCAGTACCTTGGCGCATTTGGTGGGCAGGGCGGGGTCGATCTGATCGTCGTTCTTCTTCAGATAGAATTTGTGGAAGCGCAGCACCGCGATGGCGGTCTCGTGGCTGTACTGTTCCCAGAACAGCCACTGGAACATCAAGGCGCGATCAAACGCATCTTCCGGGATCAAATCGGTGTTCTGCGCCAGATGCAGCATGATGGCGTTGGACTGGGCCAGCGGGCCATTGTCGGCGAACAGCACCACCGGCACCTGACCGGCCGGATTCATTTCCAGGAATTCCGGCGTGCGGCTCTCGCCCTTCAGCACACTGGTCTCGACCCAGTCGTACGGCATGCCCAGCCGGTCGGCGACGAACTTCACCTTCAGGCAATTGCCTGAGATGGAGTCGCCATAGATCGTCATGGATGCGTTATCGAGAGACATGCCCGACGTTAGGGCCGGTCGCGCGCTATGCGCAAGACAGTGGCGTTGTTGTTTTCCGCCACCCAGATGGCGCCATCCGGTGCCACCGCCAGCCCCAGCGGCGAACCCTTGGGATGGCTGCCATCCACATTATTCCAGCTTGGCGTGAGCAAAAGCGGCACCGACGCTGGTCCCGGATAGGGCAGGCTGACGGTCTCATCGCCGTTCTCCCCTGCATAGGCTGCATAATGGGCATTCGGCGTCAGCACGGGTACGCCCTTGGCATCGACCGTGAAAGCGCCGATGCGGGCGCCTGCGACCCGGTAGCCATGCATCGCCAGAATCAGCTTGCCCTTGAGTTCGGGAAACATCGCGCCGTCATAATACAGCATGCTGAGCGGCGCGCTGTGCGGCGGCAAGAGGCGCACCGGCGGCGTATAGGCGCTGCCGTTGCAGTCAAACACGTGCTTCGGCCCCCAGATCGGGTTGGTGCCATGCATGTCATAGCAATAGGGCCAGCCATAATGGGCGCCCTCCTTGAGGACATTGAATTCCTCGAACGGCGTATCGGCCGGCGCGAAGTCCACGCTGTTCTCCGCCTGCAGCAAGGTGCCGGAGCTGTGCCGCGCCATGGCCACCGAATTGCGCAGGCCGTGCGCCATCACGGTGAAGCTCGGCTCCCATTTGCCGTCGCCCAGATATTTGTAGCGGCGGATGCCGGCCGCCAGATAGTCGCCTTCCGACTGGTTGCAGAACTTGTCGCCGTCCGTCGGGCCGAGCTTGTTGGACGGCACACCCGTCATGCATTGATCGGTGGTCGCGCCAACCGAAACCAGCATGTCGTTGTTGGTGTCGAACAGGAAACTGGACAGGGGGTGGTAATTGAAACGTTTGCGCGTGTCCGGCGCGTCGGCGATCACGGTTTCGATGGTGGCCGCAGGTTCGGCGGCCATCGGATCAAAGCGCAAGATGCGGCCCTGTTCGTTGACATAGACCTTGCCGCCCGGGCCATACGCCATGCCGTGCGGCATGTAGAGGTCGGCGAGCAATGGTGTGACCACCGTGGGCTTGCCGGGTTCCGCGGTGATGCGGAAGACCTTGCCGCCGGCGCTGTTCCATTTGCCCATGTCGGTGAGCAGGAAGTCTTTGGTGCCCTTCAGCGGCAGCAGCACGCGCGGCAGCAGGACGGTGCGGGATTCGAAATCGGCCGGCGGGGCGACGATGATGCCGGCGCAGAAGCCCTTGGCCATGGTGATGCCGGCGCGGGGAAAGCCGTCGCAGGTGCCGCTGGGGGTGTAGAAGGTGCGGGCCCCAGCCGGCACGACGGCACAGGCGCCCGCCAGTAATACCCAAGTCCACAAACGCCCCATCACCATCCCCCGTTTAATTTATGCGTTCTTGAGACTGCCGCCCTTGCCGAACAATAGCGGCTTTCTATTGTCGATCACACGCCGGTTGATGCCCATCCAGCCGATCTCGCCGGAAAAGCGGCCATGCTCGATCTTGGGACAGCGGTTCATCACCACCGTCAGCCCGGCATCCTGGGCGATCTTTTCGGCTTCCGGGCTGATGACGCTCAGCTGCATCCACAGCACCTTCACACCCAGCCGGTCCTTTTCGGCCACCGTTTCGCGCGCGATGTCGGGGGCATATTTGGCCTCGCGGAAAATGTCGACCATGTCCACCGGAGCGGGCACGTCTTTCAGCGCGCCATAAACTTTCTGCCCAAGAATTTCCTTGCCCACCATGCCGGGGTTCACCGGGATGACTTTGTAGCCCTTGTTCAGCAGATACATCATGGCGAAATAGGAGGGGCGGATGTCATTGCCGCTGGCGCCGACCATGGCGATGGTCTTCACCGAGCGCAGGATCTGCTTGATCAGGGAGTCGGGATATTGCGGCAGCGCTAGCTCGGCCACTTCGGAGCCCTTTTTTCCAAAAAGGCGCTGATGCCTTCGCAGGCTTCTCCGTCCAGCATATTCTCGGTCATCACCTGGCTGGCATAGGCATAGGCCTCGCTCAGCGGCATCTCCAGCTGGCGGTAGAACGCCTCCTTGCCGATCTTCAATGTGCCGCGCGGCTTCGAAGCGATCTTGTTGGCGATCAGCATGGTTTCGCCTTCCAGGATTTCCGGCGCCACCACCTTGTTGATCAGTCCGATCTGCACCGCCTTGTCGCCGTCGATCGGCTCGCCGGTCAGCAGCATTTCCATCGCGGCCTTGCGCCCTACGTTGCGCGACAGCGCCACCATGGGGGTGGAACAGAACAGCCCGATATCCACGCCCGGCGTGGCAAAACGCGCCGCGCTCGACGCCACAGCCAGGTCGCAGCTGGCCACCAGCTGGCAACCGGCGGCGGTGGCAATGCCCTGCACCTGGGCGATCACCGGCTTGGGGTTCTTCACAATGGCCTGCATCATGTCGGAGCATTGGGCGAAGAGGGCGGCATAGGCCGCGCGCCCGGCATCACCGTCAGCGCGGTGGCGGGCCAGTTCCTTCAGGTCATGGCCCGACGAAAATACCGGCCCAGCGGCGGCGATCACGATCACCCGGGTGGCATTGTCGGCCGCGGCGCTGTCCAGCGCAGACTTCAGCGCCGCCATCAGTTCTGAAGACAGGGCGTTGCGGGCATTGGGGCGGTTCAGGATCAGCCGCAGCACACCGCCGGCATGGGCGGTCAGCAGCAGGGGCGGAGTGGCGGGCGCGTTCATGCGCGGAATGTAGTGCGGGGCCCTTGCCGGAACAATGCCGTCCTGCGCCGTCTTCCGTGCCTAGTGAGGTGCCTCATCGGATGAATCGGGGGCGGCGAGATTGAGTTGTTCTTGCAGCAAACCCTCAAGCCATGTGCGGCGGCCTGCTTCCTTTTCCAAATCGAGCGAGTAGCGCAGGCGGGAAATATTGCCGTGTGTGATCCATTCGGCATGCGTCTGTGCGATGGTTTTTTCCATCAAACGACCGTGGGCCTCATATCTTGCTGACTTGTTAAGATCGGGCACCGGAATGTCCCAACGTCATCCGCAGGCGCAGAGCCAAGAAGGCGTGGCAGCGATAATTCAGCACTTCCCCCAATCGTGCTGCTCTCCGTCATTGGGAGATCGGGGATCGCGGACTGCTGATGGATGGGCACAAACACCCGCACCGCCCTTGGCTATGATGATGCAATGCGCGCCCAAAAGGTGCTTGAAGGCATCAATGGCAAGCGCCTGACTTATCGGCGGACTAACGAAGCCTAAGACAATTTGTCAGGTCGCTAGGGATTTCATCCGCTGGCGTAAGGCCAGGGGCTACGAAGTAACGCCCTTTAAACGCACCTTTTGGGGCAAGAAAGCATGGAAAAAGCGCTAAATTTGATCTGGATCAGAAGCGAGCCCGCATCAACCCGCTAGCGTGCCTTTTGGACTCGGGGTGGCAACCATGAAGCTATTGTTGGGTGCAATAGGCCTTTTGCTCAATTTGGCGGTCGCGATCTATATCGTCTCAAATACAATGCTTTGCGACGATACAAAGTTCGTCTGCATGGACATGATAAAGACGCGCCATTTTGTGTTGGCTGGCGTTTTGTTTGTTGCAACTGTCCTGATACTGATCACGCTCATGGATAAGCCAGAATAGCGCTCTAATCCTTAGGCTTTTTCTTCGCCTTGGGCGTTAAGGGCTTGGGCGGTTTTTCAGTATCTTCCGCAGAACGTCAT
>CANBZE010000205.1 GCA_947373775.1 Alphaproteobacteria bacterium | reverse complement strand
AACTGCATCATCTTCGATTGCGGCGTGACCCGCGAGCTGGGCGAAGACCCGGTGGAGGTGGCGCGCTATTTCGGCCAGCGCGACCAGATCGGCCATGTGCATTACCGCAATGTGCGGCTGCGCGTCCCGCGCCAGGATTACACCGAGGTCTATCCCGACAATGGCGACAACAACATGCTGGCGGTGATGAAGGCGCTGGTCGCGGCCAAATACAAATACATGATCTTTCCGGAACATGCGCGCGGGCTGGACGTGGACCGCGACCTCAAGACCAACGCGGCGGTGGCCTGGGCCTATCACACCGCCTATGCGCGGGCGATGCTGCAAGTCGCGCTGATGGAGCGATGATAGTGGTGGCCCCGATCTGAATCGAACAGATACGTCCCTTTCGGAACAACGGATTTTAAGTCCGGTGCGTCTACCAGTTCCGCCACGGGGCCAAGATGTGAAGAACTATCGTAATCGCAGGCGAAGGGCGATTGCGTCGGCGGTGCGGCCATGGGAATGGGCGTCTGCGCTCATGGCGCCAGCCTAGGCCGGTGCGGCAGGCTCTTCAACAAGCACGGTCACAGACGCGCGGGCACTGTTACAGTTTACTCAGGGTTGCAGGGCCGGATCAGGGATCAGGCCCTGCTGGATGAGCACGGAGGCCGTATCGAAAAAGCCCTGATGCTCGATGATTTTTCCGTCCTTGAGCCGCCAGCGGACCGCAATCTCCAGGCTTAACGCTTTTGCGGGCCCGGCCTTGCCCTTCGGATCGTATGACACGCTGGCATCAAAAAGCCCCCAAACCACATCCTCAACCGCCAGAATCTCTTTCGGCCTCAGATAGTGGAATGTGTAGTCCTGGGAGATTTTTGAGAGCACGTCCAAGACACCGGGCCGGTTTTTATACTGGCCGTCGAAGCGGAACACGCCCTCACGCGTGCTGGCCGTCTTCCAGACAATGTCCTCATGGATCGCGTCCAGAAGCGGTTGCAGATCGGAATTGCCAAACGCGGCCACGACCTTTCGCATGAGCTCTGCCCCGTCCATCCCCATTATCCCCTTATGCCTGTCGTGGTGGGACGGGGCGCTTCTGGCCTCGGAGTCCTTTAGGCACGTCGCCTCCACAAATATCCGACAACAATCACGATAATTATAAAGATGGCACCGGCGCCAAGCAGGTAGGCATACGAAGTGGCATGGTATGTCCGCGCCGCGCGCGCCAGGATAGCCGCTACCAGAGTAGGGTCCGTCATAGGCTGGACCGTAGCTCAAAACCCCGCAATCTCGAGATTCAGGCAAATTGTACCAGTGCCGACGCGCGGGTGATAATGGAACAAGCCATTGATATCACTATGAAAGATATCGGACACTAAACCTGTGGTTGCATGCGTTTGACATGCCAAGGTCGCTGCATATAGTGCGCGCCTTTCCGGCACCCTGCCGGCACCAAATTCGAAAAGCAGGACTGATGAGCAAGCGCCAAAATTCCAAGTACAAGCTCGACCGCCGCATGGGCGAAAATATCTGGGGCCGTCCCAAGAGCCCAGTCAACAAGCGCTCCTATGGTCCGGGCCAGCACGGCCAGCGCCGCGCCAAGAAGCTGTCCGACTATGGCACCCAGCTGCAGGCCAAGCAGAAGCTGAAGGGCTATTACGGCAACATCACCGAGCGTCAGTTCCGCAAGTATTACACCGATGCGGCGCGCCGTCCCGGCGACACCGGCGAGAACATGATCGGCCTGCTCGAAACCCGCCTGGACACCGTCGTCTATCGCGCCAAGTTCGTGCCGACCCCGTTCGCCGCCCGCCAGCTGGTCAGCCACGGCCACGTCAAGGTCAATGGCCGCCGCGTCACCATCGCTTCGTACCATGTGACCGAAAAGGACACGATCGAGCTGGGCCCCAAGGCCCGCGAAATGGCGCTGGTTCTGGAAGCTTCCAAGAGCGCCGAACGCGACACGCCCGATTTCCTGGAAGTCAGCGAAGCCAAGTCGGTGAAGCTGCTGCGCACCCCCAAGCTGGCGGACGTTCCGTACGCCGTGCAGATGGAACCGCATCTGATCGTCGAATTTTACTCGCGCTGATCGGTTCAAAAACGAGCATTGCAGCACCTTCGGGCCAGAAATGGTCCGGAGGTGTTGTCGTATCTGGGGCTCTTTCGTGCGGAATGGAACATTGCGACCCCAGCCGCGTTAGCTACCGCACGCCCAAAAAGAGCACCGCTCTTTGGCGCACGCCCAAAAGGAGCCGCGCCATGAATTTTCATGCCCGCAATCTGTCTGTAACGCTGATGGCCGCCGTAAGCGGCGTTGCGCTGTCGGTCTGTCTCAGCCCCGCCTTCGCGCAAACCTATGACTCGCCGGAACGCAACCGGGTCAATGCCGATGGCATGCCCACGACCCATTCCACCGCGTCGGAAAAAGCCGATACCGCTCGCATCAACCGTCAGGTCGGCGCCGACAACCGCGCCGTGGACGATCGCGCCAATGCCGACAACACCCGCTATCAGTCCGAGCAGAACAGGTATCAGGACCAGCTGCAGGACAACCGCACCAGGCAGGCCGAATATGACGACAAGAATGCCCGCTACAACGATTTGCGCAGCCGTTATGCCGCCGAACGCAATGCCTATCACCGCGGCGCCTGGAGTCGCGATGGCCGCTGGAGCGTCATGGACCGCGACACCAATCTGATCGGTGGCCGCGTGCAACTGATGAATGGCCGCCGCGTCGGCACTGTCACAGATACCAGCCGCGGCCGGGGCGGCAGCGTCACTGCCCTGCTGGTCCGCCTGGACAACAATCGCACCGTTTGGATCGACGCATCGGATGTGCGCTATAATCGCGCCGACCGGGTGATCATGACCAACCTGGATCGGGGCGATCTGCGCCGCATGGCCGATCAGCGGCTTTAGTCAATTTCGCTTCTGTGAAATGAAAAAAGGCCTTTCGCGAGAAAGGCCTTTTTCGTTTAAAGCGCGGTGCGCTGCCGGCGAAAGATCAGGCGCTTTCCAGCGCGATGCCATGCTGTTCCAGGAAGGGCACAAGTTCTTCCTGCTCGAACATTTCCTTGATGATGTCGCTGCCGCCGACAAATTCGCCCTTCACATACAGCTGGGGAATGGTCGGCCAGTTGGAATAGACCTTGATGCCGTCGCGGATTTCGGGATCTTCCAGCACGTTCACGGCTTTAAACTTGACGCCGATGTGGGACAGGATCTGCACCGTCACGGCCGAAAAGCCGCACTGCGGAAAGCCGGGAGTGCCCTTCATGAACAGCAGCACATCGTTGCTTTTCACTTCGTCGGCAATGCGGGCCTGGACATCGGACATTTTGGGAACTCTCGCTGAAACTCGGCTATGATCTAAGCACGGTGTGCCAATGGGTCAAGATGGCCCACGGAGCGTCCGCGCGAGCGGGAGCGACCAACCATAAAGACCGCTATTCCTGCTGGATTTTGATGCAACTGCCCGCCGCTTTAACCACTGCCATCGCGGCCCTGCTGGAAGGGGTGCCGCGCAAAGACCTTGTCATGGCCGCGCAAAAACAGTCGGCGGGCTACCGCAAAGGCGCCACGTCCAGCGCCATCCTCACCCCGGCCGATGCGGCCGCCTATGCCATCGCACGCATGCCCGCCACCTATGCCGCCTGTGCCGCGGCGTTTGCGCGCCTGGCCGAAGTGATGCCGGACTTTGCGCCCGCCAGCCTGCTGGATGTGGGTGCCGGCACCGGCGCGGCAAGCTGGGCGGCGATGATGCAATGGCCGGGGATCGCGTCCGTCACAATGCTGGATCACAACCCCGCACTGCGCAGCCTGGCGCGCAAGCTGGCCGACAACGGACCCTTGGCCGCCGCGGACATTCTCTCCGGCGATCTTGGCGCGGACAAGCCGCAAGCGGACCTCATGGTCGCCAGCTATGTGCTGGCAGAATTGCCGGCGGCCTCGGCGGCGGCCACCGCGCGGCATTTGTGGGCGTCGGGTGCGCGGGTACTGGCGCTGATCGAACCGGGCACGCCGGACGGTTTTGCCCGCATCCGCGCCGCGCGCGCCGCGCTGATCGAAGACGGCGCGCATGTCGCGGCGCCCTGTACGCATGACAATGCCTGTCCCATGGCCGGTGATGATTGGTGCCATTTCAGCCAAAGGCTGCCGCGCAGCCGCGACCACATGCTGCTCAAGGGCGCCAACGTGCCGTTCGAGGATGAGCGCTATTCCTATGTCGTGGTGACGCGCGAAAAACTCAGCGATGGCGCGCGTATCCTGGCCCCGCCGCTGGAAACCAAGCCCGGCCTGACCTTCAAGCTGTGCGACGAAAATGGTTTGCGGGCGCAGTTCGTAGCGTCACGTGACAAGGACGCATATCGCCGCGTGCGCAAACTGGGTTGGGGGGACCTGTTCTAGTCTTTCGCCACGGTGGTCAGCTGCAAGGCATGCAGCACACCACCCATATTGCCCTTGAGCGCGGCATAGACCATCTGGTGCTGGGCGACGCGGGTCTTGCCCTTGAAGGCGCTGGATTTCACCACCGCGGCCCAGTGATTGTCGTCACCGGCCAGGTCCTTCATTTCCACATCCGCATCGGGGAAGGCCGCCTTGATATAGGCCTCGATGTCCGTGCCCTTCATGCCCATTGGTCTCTCCGTGCTTGGCCCCATGCTTCGACAGGCTCAGCATGAGGGTGAGCTTAAGTCCTCACCCTGAGAT
>CANBZE010000204.1 GCA_947373775.1 Alphaproteobacteria bacterium | reverse complement strand
CCGGCCAGCTTGGCCGCCAGTTCGCCGAATTGCTCCGGCGCCGGATCAGGGAACAGACCCTTGCGCTGATCGCGATAGACGCGGTTGAAGGCCTGGGTGGTGAGTTCGTTCAGGCTCTTGACGATCTGCTGCACCGGGGTGGTGGTGTTGGCGGCCTGCGCCACCGCCACCTTCTGGATGGCGTGCTGATAGACCGTGCCGGTGGCTTCCAGCTTTTCCAGCATGTCAGCGCGGTGGATCAGCTCGGTGATGGTGACCTTGCCGCGCGACAGGAAGTCGGTCAGCAGCCGGCTCATGGTCTGGCGGGCGTGATAGGAATAGAGGTCTTCCGGCTTGAAGCAGGGAATGGCGTGCGGCGCATCTTCCTGCGCCGGCGCCACCTTCATCTGGTTGTGGCCGTCCTCGAAAATCTTGAGGGTGAGGAAATCGCCGGTGTCGTCGTTATAGGTTTCCTTGACGACCTTCACGCCGGTGGCCTTTTCGGCCGCCATCAATTCCTGGGCCATGGCGATGGCGCCTTCGCGGTCATTGCGCACGTCATGCATCGTCCAGCCGCCCTTGGCTCCGACGCGCTTGAAGATCTCGTAGTGGATTTCCCGGCCCATTCGGGGATGTTGCCGCAGTTCGCTTTAAACGGTGGTTAACCGTGCTGCGAAAGGCCGGTAATGGTTGGTTTTTTTCCGCACAAGGCGCAGGCGGGGTCCTTGGCCAGCCTGGCGGTGTGAAATTCGGTGCTAAGTGCCTTGTAGATCAGGATTTTCCCGGCCAGCCCGGTACCCAGCCCGGCGGCTTCCTTCAGCACTTCCAGCGCCTGCAGCGATCCCATCACCCCGGCCGCCGCGCCCAGGACGCCGGTTTCCGAGCAATTGGGCACCGTGCCGGGCGGCGGGGGCGCGGGGAACAGACAGCGATAGCAGGGCAGACCCGGGTCATAGCCCTTGTAGGTGGCAAGCTGGCCTTCGAACTCGGTCACCGCCGCCGACACCAGCACCTTGCGGGCAAAAAAGCAGGCGTCGTTGAGCAAGAAGCGGGTTTCGAAATTGTCGGAGCCGTCGGCGATGATGTCGTACGGCGCGATCAATTCCATCACGTTCGCCGCCGTGACGCGCGTGTGGTGGCAATCGATCTGGACATTGGGGTTCAAGGCTTTCAGCGCTTCGCCGCCGGCCTCTACCTTGGCGCGTCCGACATCTTTGGTGCGGAACAGGATCTGGCGCTGCAGGTTCGACAGGCTGACGGCATCGTCATCGACCAGCCCCAGCTGGCCTATGCCCGCCGCTGCCAGATACAGCGCCACGGGATTGCCTAGGCCTCCTGCGCCCACCACCAGCACCTTGGCGGCGCGAATGCGCGCCTGGCCCGTGCCGCCCACTTCCCGCAGCACCAGATGGCGGGCATAGCGGTCCAATTCCTCGTCCGAAAGCATGAAAGTTCTTACGGCCAAAAAGCCCAATGGAGCAACGCGGTAGCAGCGTCGTGATTACAAATATTACTTATAACACTTTGAACCAACAGGAAAATTCTGTGTGGGAGCGCCTGAATACATTTGAGAGCGCGGGGGCCACCCGCTATAGCGGGCGCAGCTTTTCTTTTCGGAGCGCAACTATGTCCGACACCGCTTTTGGCCAAAAAAATGATCTGGCCCGCCACGGCTTTCGCAACCTGAAGAGCGTGAACTTCAATCTCAGCGCGCCGGCTTTGTATGAAGAAGCAGTGCGCCGCGGCGAAGGCATGGTCGCCAAGAACGGTCCGCTGGTGGTCAAAACCGGCGTGCATACCGGGCGTTCGGCGTCGGACAAGTTCGTGGTGCGCGATGACACGACTGAGAGCCAAGTCTGGTGGGACAACAACAAGCCGATGAGCCCGGCGCATTTCGATGCGCTGTATGCCGACATGATGGCCCATGCCGAAGGCCGCGAGCTGTTCGCCAAGGACCTGTTCGGCGGCGCCGATCTCACCCATCGCATCTCGGTCCGGGTGATCACCGAGTTCGCCTGGCACTCGCTGTTCGTGCACCAGCTTCTGATCCGTCCCACGGCGGAAGAGCTGAAGACCTTCGATCCGGAATTCACCATCATCGACCTGCCCAGCTTCAATGCCGACCCGGCGCGCCATGGCTGCGCCAGCCAGACGGTGATCGCGGTGAATTTTGCGAAGAAGATGATCCTGATCGGCGGTACTTCCTATGCCGGCGAAATGAAGAAGTCGGTTTTCACCATCATGAACTACCTGCTTCCGGCCAAGCGGGTGATGAGCATGCACTGCTCGGCCAATGTCGGGGCGAACGGCGAATCGGCCATATTTTTCGGGCTTTCCGGCACCGGCAAGACCACGCTGTCGGCGGATGCGTCGCGCACCCTGATCGGCGATGACGAACATGGCTGGAGCGAAAACGGCATCTTCAACATCGAAGGCGGCTGCTATGCCAAGGTCATCAAGCTGAGCCGGGAGGCGGAGCCGGAAATCTTCTCCACCACCGAACGCTTCGGCACGGTGCTGGAAAATGTGGTGATGGACCCCGCCACCCGGGCGCTGGACCTGAACGACGCGACTTACGCGGAGAACACCCGCGCGGCCTATCCGATCGACTATATCCCGAACGCCTCGGCCACCGGCCGGGCGGGGCATCCCAAGAATGTCATCATGCTGACGGCCGACGCCTTCGGCGTGCTGCCGCCGATCGCGCGGCTGACCCCCAGCCAGGCCATGTATCACTTCCTGTCCGGCTTCACCGCCAAGGTGGCCGGCACCGAGAAGGGTCTGGGCAAAGAACCCCAGCCGACCTTCTCCACCTGCTTTGGTGCCCCCTTTATGCCGCGCCATCCCTCCGAATACGGCAACCTGCTGCGGGCCCTGATCGCCCAGCACCAGGCCGATTGCTGGCTGGTGAATACGGGGTGGACCGGCGGGGCCTTCGGCACCGGCAGCCGCATGCCGATCAAGGCCACCCGCGCCCTGCTCAATGCCGCCCTGGACGGCAGTCTCGCCCATGTGGAGATGCGGATCGACCCGCACTTCAAGTTCCGGGTGCCGGTCTCGGTCCCCGGGGTGGATGCGGCGATCCTCAACCCGCGCGAGACCTGGGCCGACAAGGCGGCTTATGACGCCCAGGCCCGCAAGCTGGTCTCCATGTTCCAGGCCAACTTCAAGAAGTTCGAGGCCCATGTCAGCCCGGATGTGCTGCAGGCAGCGCCGGAGTTGGCCGAAGCAGCAGAATAGCAGCCAAATCAAATACTTACCGCGCAACATGGGATGCAGCATAGGTCGTTATGCTGCACCCTTTTGCTGCAGCATAGACTGCAGCAAAACACTCAATTTTGGCGGTAAACCCAGACCTTGGCGGGGGGGATGTTTGCCAGGACAAAGGCGGTGCAGGTGACGGCAAAGCCGTCCGGCGGCACCACCGGGGCATGCAGGCCATAGGAAAACTGGATCAACGGCGCGCCCGGCTGCATCCGCGCCGCCAGCCCGTCCATGAAGCGCACCCGCTGGGCCGCAGGGAAGTTCAGCAGCGGCAGGCAGGAGACGATGGCGCCAAAGGGCGGGCGCGCGCCCAGGGTGCGGTCGAGTTCGAAGGCGTCGCCCTGCACCACATGCACTTTGGCAAAGCGCGCGGCCAGATGGCGGGCGAACTCCTCGTCATATTCCAGCAGGGTGAGATCTTGCGGCGCCACGCCCCGCGCCAGGATCGCGTCGGTGACCACGCCGGTGCCCGGACCGATCTCCAGCACCGGGCCGGCACCCGGATCGATCTGGCGGGCGATGGCCTGGGCCAAAGCCGGGCTGGACGGAAAGATCGCGCCGATGCTTTTGGGATTGGTGATCAGGGCGCGAAGAAAGCGCAGATTGTCGGCAAGGGTCGTGGTCACGGCGCAGCCTTGCCCTGTTTCTATGACAGTATCTTGTTCTTACCTTACGACTTGTCGCAGCCGTTCCAAAACTCTTTCAACCGCGCCAGGAAGCCTTCGGCCTCCGGATGAGTCCCGGCGCCGCTCTCGGCTTCGAACTCGCGCAGCAGTTCCTTTTGGCGCTTGGTCAGCTTGACCGGCGTCTCCACCGCGACCTCGACATACAGGTCGCCCTTCTGGGCGCTGCGCAGCACCGGCATGCCCTTGGCCTTCAGGCGGAATTGCCGCCCCGGCTGGGTGCCTTCGGGGATGACCACCTTGGCCCGGCCGCCGTCCAGGGTCGGCACTTCGATGGCGCCGCCCATGGCGGCAGTGACGAAGCTGACCGGCGCGCGGCAATGCAAGTCGTGGCCGTCGCGCTGGAAGATGGGATGCTCGGCGACGGACAGGAAAATATAAAGATCGCCGGACGGGCCGCCATTGGCGCCAACGGCGCCTTCGCCTGACAGGCGGATGCGGGTGCCTTCCTCGACGCCGGGCGGCACGTCCACGTTGAGGGTGCGCTCCTTCTGGACGACACCGGCGCCGCGGCAGGCCTTGCAGGGATTGCGGATGATCTTGCCTGAGCCGCGGCAGGCCGAGCAGCTGCGCTCGATGGTGAAGAAGCCCTGGGTGGCGCGCACCTTGCCGTGGCCCTGGCAGGTGGGACAGGTCTCCGGCTGATGCCCGGTCTCGGCGCCGCTGCCGGCACAGACATCGCAGGCCACCATGGTGGGCACCTTGATTTCGGCGGCGCGGCCGCGCGCGGCTTCCTCCAGGCTGATCTCCAGATTGTAGCGCAGGTCCTGG
>CANBZE010000203.1 GCA_947373775.1 Alphaproteobacteria bacterium | reverse complement strand
CATCCCGATATGGTCGTTCTTTTCCAGGACGATGGTGTCATGGCCGGCTTGCGCCAGCTGGCGGGCGATGGCCAGCCCCACCGCACCCGCGCCGATCACCACCGCATCGGTCTCGAATTTTTCCATGATGGGGTTCTGCCTTCAATTTGCGCCGGCGGCAATGCTTGTCTGGATCGCCTTTTTATGACGCTATGCGGCCATGTTTTTTGTGATCTCGAAGCTGCTCTGGATGCTGGCGGCACCCAGTCACTGGCTGGGCGTCCTGGTGCTGGCCTGCGCACTGTGCCTGGTGCTGGGCCGGGTGCGACCGGCCCGTGTGCTGGCGCTGGCGGCGGCGGTGCTGCTGCTGGTGGCAGGGGTCGTGCCGGTCAGTTCCTACATTATCCGCGGCCTGGAAAACCAGTATCCGCGCCCCGCCTGGCCGGCCCATGTCGACGGCATCCTGATCCTTGGGGCGGGCTACAACACCGCGGTGCTGCGCACCCGCCATGCCCCGGCCAGCAACAGCGCCGCATACCGCCTGACCGAGGCCTATGCCGCCGCGCTGCATTATCCGAACGCCCGCGTCGTGTTCAGTGGTGGTTCCGGCGCGTTGGGCGGGACGGACTGGTCGGAAGCGGAAAGCGCGCGCTATGTCCTGATCCAGATGGGCCTGGATCCCAAACGGTTGATCCTGGAATCGCGCTCGCGCAACACCGATGAGAATATTCGTTTCTCCAGGGAATTGGTGAAGCCGAGAGCTGGCGAAACATGGCTGCTGGTGACATCGGCGGTGCACATGCCGCGTTCCATAGCGATCGCGCGCAAGAATGCTTGGCCGATGGTGGCCTGGCCCAGCGATTACATCACCGGCCCGGAGATTGGCGGCGCGGATTTCAATATTGGTGCCAATCTCGCCATGACCGATTTCGCCGTGCATGAGGCGGTCGGTGTTCTGGCCTATCGACTCACCGACAAGGCGCAATAGGTTCCTTGCATCTCTTCTTTTTTCTTATCCCGTCCGCAGGTAGCGCACGGCTTCATCGCGCCCGAACAAATACAGCAACACCCGCAAGGCATCGCCGCGCGGGGATTTGAGGTCGGGGTCGCGCGTCAAAACCAGACGCGCATCATCATGCGCCACCGCCAGCAAGTCGGCATGGGCCGCCGGATCGGCCATGCGAAATTCCTCCATCCCGCTCTGGCGCTTGCCCAGCACTTCGCCGGGACCGCGCAAGCGCAGATCTTCCTCTGCGATGACAAAGCCATCATCGGTTTCGCGCATGGTCTTGAGCCGCGCTTTGGCGGTCTGGCCCAAAGGTTCATGCCATAAGAGAATGCAGCTGGATTTGCCGGTGCCGCGTCCCACCCGCCCCCGCAGCTGGTGCAGCTGGGACAGGCCGAAACGCTCGGCATGTTCCACCACCATGATGGTGGCTTCGGGGACATCCACGCCCACTTCGATCACCGTGGTGGCGACCAGAAGCTGGGTTTCCCCGGCTTTGAAGGCGGCCATGGCGGCATCTCGTTCGGTGGCCTTCATCTTGCCGTGTACCAGCCCGATGTTAAGTCCCAGCGCCTGGCGCAGCATCACGGCGCGGTCCTGCGCGGCCGCCAGGTCGATCTTCTCGGATTCTTCCACCAGCGGACAGACCCAATAGGCGCGGGCGCCGCGGTCCAGCGCGATGCGCAGATGGGCGATCAGGTCGTCCATCCGGGCGGCGCCCATCACGCGAGTCTCCACCGGTTTGCGCCCCGGCGGGCGGCCGGTGATCCGCGACACGTCCATGTCGCCATAGGCGGTCAGCGCCAGGGTGCGGGGAATGGGCGTGGCGGTCATCACCAGCACGTCGGCCGGCTTGCCTTTGGATTGAAGCTGCATGCGCTGGTGCACGCCGAAGCGGTGCTGTTCATCCACCACAGCCAAGCCCAGGTCCTTGAACGTGACATCTTCTGAGAACAGGGCATGGGTGCCGACCAGGATGTCGATCTCGCCGGCCGCCAGCCGCGCCAAGGTCTCGGCGCGGCCCGCGCCTTTTTCCCGTCCCGTCAAACAGCCCAGCCGTATCCCGGCCGCCGCCGCATAAGGCTCCAGTGACGCCAGATGCTGGCGCACCAACAGTTCGGTGGGCGCCATCAACGCCGCCTGAAGTCCGTCTTCCACCGCTTTCAGCATGGCCAGAAGCGCCACCACGGTTTTGCCCGAGCCGACATCGCCTTGCAGTAGCCGCAGCATGCGTTTCTCGGACGCCATGTCCTGTTCGATTTCCGCCAGCGCCGCCAGCTGCGGATCGGTCAGGGTGAAGGGCAGGGCGGCAATCGCTGCAGCCTTCAGCTTGCCGGTACCGCTGATGACGCGCCCCTTGCCGCCGCGCAGGTTGGCGCGGATCAACAGCAGCGCCAGTTGGTTGGCGAGAAGCTCGTCATAGGCCAGCCGCTGCCGCGCCGGCGTGGCGGGGACGAGATCGCTGTCATGCGCCGGGCCATGCGCGATTTCCAATGCGGCGCCGAAAGGATCCCATTTGCGCTGCTTCACAAAGGCCGGGTCCTGCCATTCGGGCATCGGGGGCACTTTTTCCAGCGCGCCGCGCACCGCCTTGGCCATGGGCCGCGCGGTCAGGCCTTCGGTCAGGGGATAGATGGGCTCATGCAGGGGGAAGGATGCGATGTCCTCGGGCGCCACCACATAATCGGGATGGGTCATCTGCAGCCGGTCCTTGAAACGCTCGATGCGGCCCGACAGCACGCGCTTCTCGCCCACCGGCAACTGCTTGGCCAGGTAATCGGCATGGGCGCGAAAGAACACCAGCTCCATCATCGATGTGTCGTCCGACACCATCACTTTATAAGGCTGGGATTTCACCCGGCCCGGTTTGTGCTCCAGCACCGTCACTTCCACCGTGGCGATCCGCCCCGGCTCGGCCGCCGCCAGCCTGGGCTGGTAGGAGCGGTCCACCACCCCCACCGGCAGGTCGAACACCAGGTCCACCAGCCGGGGCCCCGCCACCTTCTGAATCAGCTTTTCCAGCTTGGGACCCACCCCGGAAAGGGTGCGGATCTCGGCAAACAGGGGGAACAGAATCGAGGGGCGCATCTTGGCAAAGATAATAGCCGTCGCCCGTTGTTCTGGTAGTGAGCCGGGGCTATATCCGCCCCATGACAGACCTCGAACAGGGTGGCTCTTCGGAGAACCGCCGGAAACGCCTTTTGTTTCGGGCCCAGCGGCGGGGCTTCAAGGAAGTCGACCTGATCTTCGGCGCCTATGCCGAAAGCCATCTGGCGCGCCTGGACGAGGTGGAATTGGACCAGTTCGAGGCGCTGCTGACCGCGCCCGACCAGGATGTCTATGCCTGGCTGCGTGGGGCGCTGGATGTGCCGCCCGAATATGACAACCCGGTGTTCGCGGGTCTGAAAGCGGTGTGCGAACAGCAGACGCCGCGCTGGAAGAGTTAGTTGGCCAATTAATGGATAGGCTCGATACCATCGCCAGGGGCCAACAGGCGCGCCTGACCGTTTCGGGGGTGCCGCAGGGCTATGATGCCTATGTCGCGGCGGAAGCCGCGCGGCGGCGCGGCGGGCCGGTGCTGTTCGTGGCGCTGGACGATGTGCAGGCGGATGCGGTGGAACGGGCGCTGGGTTTCTTCGCGCCCAACATGCCGGTGCTGGCGTTCCCGGCCTGGGATTGCCTTCCTTACGACCGCGTCTCGCCCAAGCCTGACATCGAGAGCAAACGGCTTGCCACCCTGGCGGCGCTGGCGCGTGGCGGCGAGAAGTCTTGCGTCATCGTCACCACTATCAATGCCGTGCTGCAGCGGGTGCCGCCCAAATCCGTGATCGCAACCGCCAGCTTTATTGCGAAGAACGGCGCCGAGGTTGACCGCGACGCGCTGGTCGCATTCCTGTCGGGCAATGGCTATGTCCGCGCCGGCACGGTGCGCGAGCCGGGCGACTTCTCCCTGCGCGGCGGCATCGTCGATCTGTGGCCGCCGGGCGAGGAGCAACCGCTGCGGCTGGATTTCTTCGGCTCGACCCTGGACGCCATCCGCCGCTTCGATGCCGAGACCCAGCTTTCCGACAAGACGGCGGTTCCGGACGTCACCTTGCTGCCCGCCAGTGAAGCGCCGCTGAATGCCGAAGCGATCAGCCGCTTCCGCACCGGCTATGTCGCGGCCTTCGGCGCGGCGGGCGATGACCCGCTGTATGAAAGCGTCAGCGCCGGGCGCAAGACCCAAGGCATGGAGCATTGGCTGCCGCTGTTCTACAGCCAGCTGGACACGTTGTTCGATTACCTGCCGCGCTGTGTCGTGATGCTGGGCCACCAGGCGGAAGAATCTAAGGCGGCGCGACTGGAACTGATCGCCGATTATTACGAGACCCGCGAGCAGTTCCGGCACCAGAAGGACGACAAGCACGCCATCAAAGGGCCGCCCTACAAGCCGCTGAAGCCGGAAACGCTGTATCTCAGCGATGCGGAGTGGAAAGCGGCGCTGGGCAAGAACATCCTGCGCGAACTGTCGCCGTTCCAGGCCCCCGACAGCATGACCAGCCTGGATGCCGGCGGGCGGCTGGGCCGCGATTTCGCACCCGAGCGCCAAGGCGGCAATCTCAACGTCTTCCAGGCCGCCGCCGATCATCTGAAATCCTTGCAGGCCGCCGGCAAGCGGGTGCTGGTGGCCAGCTGGACCGATGGTTCGGCCGAACGCATGGGCGGCGTCATGTCCGACCATGGC
>CANBZE010000202.1 GCA_947373775.1 Alphaproteobacteria bacterium | reverse complement strand
CCAAGGCGCCCATGGCCGCCCGTCGCACCATCAATGCCAAGGGCATGATCGTTTCGCCCGGGCTGATCGATGCCCATACCCATGCCGACCGCTTTGTCGATGCGCCCGACAAGGCCGGGCGCGCCAATCCCGCCTGGACCATGCAGGGCGTCTCCACCGTGTTCATCGGTGTCGATGGCAACGGCACCCCGGACATCAAGGCCAAGTTCGACGGCTACAGCAAGGCCGGCATCGGCACCAATGTCGTGTCCTATGTTGGCTTCGGCAATATCCGCAAACAGGTGATCGGGGACGCAGGCCGCACCCCCACGCCCGAAGAGCTGGCCAGAGAGCAGGCGCTGGTGGTCAAGGGCATGTGCGAAGGCGCCATCGGCCTGTCCGGCGGACTCTTCTATGCGCCGCAGAATTTCGCAAAGACCGATGAAGTGGTTGCGCTTGCAAGAGAAGCGGGCAAGCGCGGCGGCATCTATGATACCCACCAGCGCGACGAGTCCTCCTATTCCATCGGGCTGATCGCCTCCACCAAGGAGGTCCTGCAGATCGGCCGCGAAGGCGGCCTGCCGGTGCACTTCTCCCATATCAAGGCGCTTGGCCATGACGTGTGGGGCAAGTCCGCCGATGTCATCAAGCTGATCGACGAGGCGCGCGCGTCGGGCCAGAATGTCACCGCCAACAATTATCCCTGGCTGGCTTCCAACACGGGGCTGGACGCGGCATTGATCCCGCGCTGGGCTTCGGACGGCGGTGCGCCCGCCATGCTCAAGCGGTTCGATGATCCGGCGTTGATGGCCAGGATCAAGGCCGAGATGGCGCAGAACCTGGACCGGCGCGGTGGAGCCCAGTCGATTCTCATGTCAGCTGCCATCTCCGATGTCGACAAGGTCGCGCCTGCGCCGCCGCGGCCCTGGACCGGAAAATATTTGTCCGAAATCGCCAAGGACTGGAAGGTGGACCCGCTGGATGCCGCCATCCGCATCCTGCGCGAAACCAAGGGCCACGCTTCGATAATATCGTTCAACATAAACGAAGCCGACCTGGAGAATTTCATGAAGCAGCCCTGGGTGGTGACCAGCTCCGACGGCAGCGCCGGCCATCCGCGCGAATACGCCACCTTCCAGACCAAGTTTGCGGAGTATGTGAAAAAGAAGCATGTGATCGACACCGCTTTCTTCATCCGCCATTCCAGCGGGCTTACGGCCGACATCTTCAAGCTGGACCGGCGCGGTTACCTGAAGAATGGGTATTTCGCCGATGTGCTGGTGTTCGATCCGGCGCGCTATGTGCCCAAGGCGGATTATGTCCATCCCGCGGTGCTGTCCGAAGGCGTGCAGGAATTGTTCGTCAATGGCGTGGCGGCGGTGGACAATGGCAAGCCGACCGGCGCGACGGCGGGCCGGCCGCTGCCGCACACCCCGACCGCCGGCAGCTGCAAGTAGTCTATTTGCCGATCGTGATCTTCAGGCTGGCGACTCCGGCGACGTCGCAGGACAGCACGTCGCCGGCCACCACTGGGCCGACGCCGGCAGGCGTGCCGGTATAGATCAGATCGCCCGGCGCCAGCGCCATGGACTGTGAAATAAACGCAATCACATCGGCCACCGGCCAGATCAATTCGTTCAGGTTGCCGTCCTGCTTGACCGCGCCGTTCACCGTCAGGTGAATGCGGCCTGCCGCCGGATGGCCGATTTCCGACGCCTTGTGGAGAACGCTGCAGGGTGCGGAATGGTCGAAGCCTTTGCCCCAGTCCCAGGGGCGCTTCTTGTCCTTGGCCTCCTGCTGCAGGTCGCGGCGGGTGAAGTCTATGCCCACGCCGTAACCGAACACATGCTCCAGCGCCTTTTCGCGCGCGATGTTGCTGCCGCCTTTTCCAATCGCCACCACCAGCTCAACTTCGTGCTGAAAGTCCTTGGTCTGGGGCGGGTAGGGGATGGTGCTGCCGTCATCCACCACTGCGTCCGCCGGCTTGCAGAAAAAGAAGGGCAGTTCGCGCGTGGGATCGGCGCCCATTTCGCGGGCATGGTCAGCATAGTTGCGCCCGACGCAGAAAATCCGGCGTACCGCAAAGCGGCGCTTCTCGCCCGCGACGGCGACGGAAGGTTGCGGCGGCGGTGGAAGAATATAGGCGTCGGTCATGTTGATCTTTCTGCTGCGCCGCAGCATGGATGTGAGGGATATAAACTACACAAAACTTGCCGTTTTCGCCCCATCCACATAGGTTCGCCGCAACGAAAAAGACTTCAAAACCCAAGGGGAAATAGCATGGACAGACGTAAATTTTTCGGTGCCGCGATGGCCAGCACCGCTGCTGCGGGAATGGTGGCCGCCAAGGACGCTCATGCGCAGGACGCCGTGGCCCGCGCCTCCCGCGGCATGCCCTCGCCGAAGATCCGTGACGTGTCCGTCATTGAATGCGCCCCGCAAGGCGTGCGCCTGACCGTGGTCAAGGTCACCACCGACCAGGCCGGCCTTTATGGTTATGGCTGCGCCACCTACACCCAGCGCGCCGACCTGGTGAAGCCGGCGGTGGAGAAATACATCCGCCCGTTCCTGATCGGCAAGCCGGCCGACCGGATCGAAGACACCTGGCAGATGCTGTACAACTCGTCCTATTGGCGCAACGCCGCCGATCTCAACAACGCCATGTCGGGCGTGGACCAGGCGCTGTGGGACATCAAGGGCCGCCAGGCCGGCCTGCCGGTCTACCAGTTGCTCGGCGGCAAGGCGCGCGAGGCAATCGACACCTATGGCCATGCCTCGGGCGGTGAGATTTCCGAAGCAATCGACAGCGCCAAGAAGTACATCAGCCAGGGCTTCCGCCACGTCCGCATCCAGGTGGGCGTGCCCGGCATGGCCGGTTACGGCAGCCGCGGCGGCGGCAAGCGCATCGATTCGTTGCACAACGCTCCGGTGTTCGAGCGCGAGGGCGCCAAGCGGCGCGCTTTGGCGCTGTTCGAAGCGGCCCGCAAGGAACTGGGTCCGGAGATCGAGCTGCTGCACGATGCGCATGAACGCTACACCCCCAGCGAAGCGGTGCAGCTGTGCAAGGACCTGGAACAGTATCGCCTGTTCTTCCTGGAAGATCCGTTGTCGCCCGAAGACATCATGTGGTTCCCCAACATCCGCAACCAGACCTCCACGCCGCTGGCGATGGGCGAGCTGTTCAACTCACCCCATGAATGGACGCCGCTGATAAAGGACCGGCTGATCGACTATATGCGCATGCATATCTCGCAGATGGGCGGCCTGACCCCGGCGCGCAAGGTCGCGGCGTTCGGCGAGATCTTCAATGTCCGCACTGCCTTCCACGGCCCGGGCGACGTCTCGCCCATCGGCCATATGGCGATGACGCACTTGAACCTCAGCATCACCAATTTCGGCATCCAGGAATATTCGGAAATGAACGACGCGACGCGGGAAATCTTCCACGGCGTGCCGGAAATGAAGAACGGCTATCTCTGGGCCAATGACAAGCCGGGTTGGGGCATCGAGATCGACGAAGCGGCGGCGGCCAAGCACCCCTTCAAGCGCGACGATCCGATGAATGGCGGCTGGGGCGAAGTGCGCCTGCCGGACGGCCAAATCGTCAAGCAGTAGGACCTGCTGAAAAGAATAAGGCCCCGCATCGCAAGATGCGGGGCCTTTTCTTTTGCCGATACGGCGGCGGTTACATGCCGCGCAGTTGGCGCAGCGCGATCTGCAACATCGCGCGGCAATGGCCGACATCATAGGCCCAGCCGGAGTTAGTGGTCTGGGCTTCCTTGGGAAGCAGCTTGTCGGTGTCGAGGCTGCGGGGATGCTCGGGGAAGATGGTGTGCTTGTACCTGTTGCGCACCAGAAGCTTCATCACCTCGAACATGTCGTTGTCGCCGTCGTCGGGGAAGACTTCGGTATAGTCTTCGCGCGGCTTGCGCATCACCACGTTGCGGAAATGCACCTGGCCGATGCGGTTGCGGCTGGCCAGCCAGTTGCCCACCACAATGGGATCTTCGCCCAGTTCGCGGGTGACGCCGCAGTCCCAGGTCATGCAGTTGAAGGGCGAGTTCACCGTCTCCACCAGGCGTTTCCAGTCATTGAAGCTGTTCAGCACCTGGGCCGAGCCGCGGCTCATCGGGGCCGGCGGATCGTTCGGGTGCACCGACATGATGACGTTGTTCTTTTCCGCCACCGGGATCACTTCCTTGAGGAAGTAGGTCATGTTCTTCCAGGTATCTTCGTAATTCTGGGGCGCGCCGTCTGCCGGCAGCGGCGGCAGGTCCTTCATCCTGTCGTAGTTGAAATCGGTCATGCCGGCGCCGCCGCGGCCCGGCACCTGCTTGTAACCGTCCGTGGCGCGATGGTTGTAGAAATTCCATTCCAGCACCGGAATGCCCAGCTTGCCCATATTGACGATGGTCTGCTTGATCTTGGCGATTTCCTCGTCGCGGCCCGGCATGCCACGCACGATCTTGTTCATCTCCGGATCCATGCCGCCCTTGTAGGACCAGCGGATCATCATGATGCCGATCTTCATGCCCTGCGCCTTGAGGAAATCGACCCGCGGCTGCAGATAATCCATGCCCCAGGGCTGGGCCGGCGTGGTGCCGGCATCGATCGCGGTAATGCCGATCTGCTTCAGGCGCCGCGCCTCGGCGGCATCGAGCATATTCTCCATGTACATGGTGAGCTTGGGCGTGTCCGGCCCTTCCTGCGGCATGCCCAGGCCCCAGGCCGGCGACATAAAAGCCGGCCCGGCGGCCCCGGTCA
>CANBZE010000201.1 GCA_947373775.1 Alphaproteobacteria bacterium | reverse complement strand
TGTGTGCCAGCGCCAATTCCGCCGTCACCGTCCCGCTCGCCGCCAGCGCCACGTTAGCGGCGTCGAAGGCAGCATACTTGTCGGCCTCGCCTTCCAGGATGTGCAGCGGCGTGGGCCAGTCTTCGGTGGCGGCACGGACCTTGTTCGCCACATGCGGCACGGTCGGCAACACCGTCACCAGTCCGGGAATGAGACCGGCCAACAGGCCGACCGCACCATGGAACACCGGCAGGATGAAACGGATCTCGCTGGTACGGCTGCCCGGCAGCAGCGCCAGCAGCGGCGCATCCGGCGCAACGCCAAGGCGCGCGCGCAGAGCATCGCCGCCACTGATCTTGGCGGCGCGTTCGATCACTGGATGACCGACAAAGGCCGCCTTCAATCCGAACTTCTCGAAGAACGGCACCTCGAAAGGAAACAGCGCAAGCACCAGATCGAAATAGCCCGCCATCGCCTTGGCGCGGTAGGCACGCGACGCCCACACTTGCGGCGCGACATAGTCTACCGTGCGGATGGATGGATCGCGCTTCTTGATGCCGCGCGCCACCCGGTGGGTGAAATCGGGACTGTCGATCACCACCACCACATCAGGTTTGGTTTTGACCGCGAATGCCACGGCCTGTTTCACCCGCCGCAGGATGGCGGGAATGGCCGGCACGACTTCGCGCAATCCCATCACGGCGGTGGTATCCAGCGGATAGAGGCTTTCCAACCCCTCGCGCGCCATCGCCAAGCCGCCCACGCCGGTAAAGCGGATGCGGCCCGGCGCCAATGCCTTGAGGCCGGCCATCAACTGCGCGCCCAGCACGTCGCCCGACGGCTCGCCGCACACCAGCATCAAGTTCAACTTTTTTGATTGCGCGTCCGCGGACGCGTCCGCACGGTTCACGGCTTGATGCCGATGACGAACAGACCCAGCCGGTCGGCTTCCGCCGCCACCGCCGCCTTGTCCAGGATCAACGCAGCGCCCGCTTCCAGCGCGATGCCGGCGAGGTATGCGGCGGCCGCATTCCGCACCGTCTGCACACCCACCACCGGCAGATCCGTCTTGCGGTCCTGGGTGGGCTTTAACGCCTTGACCAGAACGCCGCGCTTTTTATCCGCCGTGCCGCGCAAGCTCTCGCGCAAACTCCCGATGCGCGTCAGCATTGCATCGGTGCCTTCGGCCGCTTCCACCGCCAGCGCCAGTCCTTCGCACACCACGGCCGCCTGGCCCACATCCAGCGCACCCAAGGCGTGCACAATTTTGAAAGCTTGCAGGATGTCAGCCCGGTGTTCGCCATCCGGCGCGACGCGTCCGAGCAACCCGTCCTGCGCCACCAGCGCCGGTGCGGCTTCTGCCACGCTCACCGCCGTAAAGCCTTCATCCTCGCAGATGCCGACGATGAAGCGCAGCAGGGAGTCGTCACCCCTCTTAGCGGCGGCAATCGCCTTGGGCAGGAGCAGCATGCCCTTGGCATCCAGCTTCATCTCGGAGAATTTCGGACGGTCCACCCGGCCCGCCAGCAGCACCTGACTGACGCCGGCGCTTTTCATGGCCTTGACGATGCGGCCCGGCTCGCCCGGCGAAAGAAACTCGTGCGGAAAATCCTTGACCCAATCTTCGGTGACAGAGCCGACCAGCGGCACCACGAACACCTCGCGGCCCGACGCACGCACCGCCTGCGCCACCGCGCGGGGCAGCTCGCCGCCGCCCGCGATGAGCCCCAACGCACTCACGCCGCCTCTCTGCGGCGGCGCGCCAGGCACAGCTCCTGTTTGGCGTCGGCCAGGATGAAATCGGCGATCTCGGCCACTTCGGCCACATCGGGAAATTGCGCCTTGGCGGCGCGGGCACGCATCGCCATGCCGCCGCCATCGCCGTAAAACACCGCGCGGAACGTCGCGCGCATGGCATTGATGGTGTCGCGCGGCAGACCCCGCCGCTTCAGCCCGATCAAATTCAGCCCCGCCAGTTCGACATGATCACCGAACGCCATGGCATACGGAATGATGTCGCGGTTGACGCCGGTCAATCCGCCAACCATGGCGCCCTTGCCGACGCGGCAGAACTGCTGCACAGCCGCCAGACCACCGAAGATCACGCCGTCGCCGATCTCGACATGCCCGCCCAGCGCCACCGAATTGGCGAAGGTCACGTTGTCACCAACCATGCAGTCATGGCCGACATGGGAATTGGCCATGAAATAGCCCTTCGCGCCCACCTTGGTCAGGCCGCCGCCCTTGAGGCTGCCCACATTCATGGACACCATCTCGCGCAGCACGCAGTCCGGCCCGATCTCCAACCGTCCTTCGGCGAAGGTATTGTTACGGATCTGGCCGTCGCCGCCCAGCACCACACCGGGATAGAGATCACAACCCTTGCCGATGCGGGTGATGCCGCTGACCGAGACATGGCTGCGCAGGCGCACGCCATCTTCCAGCACCACGCGTGGGCCGACATGGCAGAAGGGACCGATGGCAACGCCGGCGCCCAGGATAGCGCCGTCTTCCACCACTGCGGTGGGATGCACCGTCATCCGGTGCCGTCATGGATCATGGCGCTGAACTCCGCTTCGGCACAGAGATCGTCACCGACAAAAGCCTTGCCTTCAAATTTCCACACCGGACCGCGCTGGCGCAGTTTCTTGACCGGCATGCGCAGCAGATCGCCCGGCACCACGGGCTTGCGGAACCGCGCATTGTCGATGGTCAGGAAATAGACCGATGACGTCGTCTGGCCGGTCAGGCCGTGCACCACCAGCGCGCCCGCCGTTTGGGCCATGGCCTCGATGATCAGCACGCCGGGCATCAGCGCGCGTTCCGGAAAATGGCCCATGAAAAAGGGTTCGTTGATGCTGACCGCCTTGTAGCCGGTGGCGCTTTCCAGCGGCACGATATCGGCCAGCTTCTCCACCAGCAGCATCGGGGCGCGGTGCGGCAGCAGCTTCTTGATCTGCTCGACGTCCAGGCTGGCGGAATCAGTCATCTTTGCCCTGTTTGCGCGGCTTGGCGAGGCGCGCCAGCGCGTGAATCTCCCTGGCCCATTCTCTTACAGGTTTCGCGGGCGCCCCGCCATAATCCACGCCGCCCTCCAGGAGGATGGCCGAACCGGTGCCCGACCGCGCGCCCATCCGTGCGCGCGAACCCACGCGGCTATGGTCGCCCAGCCCCACCTGTCCCGCCAGCACCACGCCGTCCTCCAGCACCACGCTGCCCGCCAGGCCGGTCTGGCCGGCGATCACGCAATGGCGGCCGATCTGGCAATTGTGGGCGATCATGATCAGGTTATCGAGCTTGCTGCCTTCACCGATCACCGTGTCGCCCAGCGCGCCGCGGTCGATGGTGGTGGAGGATCCGATTTCGACATCGTCCTGCACGATGACGCGGCCCAGCTGCGGCACCTTCAGATAGTCATGGCCGTTGGTGGTGAAGCCGAACCCCGGCTGGCCGATATGGGCGCCCGGCAGAATGACGACCCGGTCGCCGACATAGGCATGGCTGATGGTGACAAGCGCGCCGATCTCGCAATTCCGCCCGACGGTCACACCCGGGCCGATCACGACACCGGGGCCCAGGCTGGTGCCGTCGCCGATTTCCGCGCCCGCGCCGATCACAACACCGGGTGCGATCAGGACATCCTTGCCGATGCGCGCATCGGGCGAGATGGCATCCTTCTGGTTCCAGCAGGATTGGGAATGATCGGGGTAGAACATCGCCGCAATGGCGGCGAAGGCCTGGGCGACCGAGGCGCTTTCCAGCACCACCATGCCGGCCGGCGCTTCGGGCCGCTTGCCGCCTTTGACCGAAGAAGACAGCGGCACGAGGCAGGCGCCGGCCTGCGAGGCGGCAAACGCCTCATGCAAGGGCTTTGCGCCGGAAAAAAAGGCCAAATGCTGCGGCCCCGCACCGCTCAAATCCGCCAGGTCGCTGATGCTGCGCGAGCGATCGGCGCCGGCGGGAAGAACGATCCCGGCTTTTTCGCAAATCTGCGCCAGCGTGAACGGCCCAAGATTTTTGAAGAAGCGGGGATCGGCCATCTTATTTCTTCGGCGGCGCGGCCGACTGCGCGTTCAGGTTGATCTTGAAGGCCGGCAGCTTCTGGTTCAGCCGGTTGATGACGTCGGTGGTGATGTCGAATTGGCCCTGGGTGGCAAACACCACCGCCTGCTTGTCCAGCACGATGTTGGCGCCGCGTTCCTTGACCACCTGCTGCAGGATGGGTCCCAGCGCATCTTCCATCGCCTTTTGCGCCTGGGCGAACGCGGTCTTGAGCTGCTCGTCCTTGCGCTGTGCGGCGCCTTGCAACGACTGCGCCCTGGCCTGGAAGGCAGCCAGCTTCTTGGCCTTTACGTCAGGCGCCAGGATCGCGACCTGCTGCTGCAAGGTGCGCTCCTCGGCCTGGACCGACTTGGCCTGGCCGGACAGGTCGGCTTTGGCCTGGGTGGCGGCGGCCTGCATCTGCCTTTGAATGTCCTGGCCTACCTTGGAGAAACGCAGGATGTCAGAGCGGTTGATCACCACGATCTTGGGCGGGGGCGGATCGGCCAGGACGGGGGTGATGAAGGCGCAGGCCGCGAAACCTGCCAATGCGAGGGTGCGGAGAGATCGGGTCATTTTAGTATCCTGTGGCAGTGCTGAAGTGGATGATCTGGGCTCTATCATAGCTTGTTTTCATGTAAGGCAGGCCAAGGTCGATCTGGACCGGGCCGAACGGCGATTTCCAGGTGACGCTGATGCCGGCCGAGCCGCGGAAGGCCAGATT
>CANBZE010000200.1 GCA_947373775.1 Alphaproteobacteria bacterium | reverse complement strand
CATCTGGGTCAGTTCCGCCATCGCCTGGTCCACAATATAGCGCGGGCTGTTGTCGGCCTGCGGCAAGCGAATGCCTTCCAGCAGCACGGCGCGGCCATCGCTCAGAATCAGCGCGCCATTCTTTTCCACCCGCACCACGCGGGCGCGTGCGATCTCGGTGGCTCCGGCGCAATCAGGAATAAAGCGGATTGTCTGCGCCGATGCCCCATTGAGGTCCAGCGGCAAACACATTGCGGCCAAAATCAGTCCGTAACTCAGGGGGATAATACGCATGTGACCATAGGTTCCAAAACCATTCGGGCGGTCAAGCGTTGTCGCCAATACCCCCGGCCAAAATATCGCAAAGGTTAATGGCATGGCTTTGTCTGTTGTACTCCCCGCCGCACTTCCCAGCGTCGCCGCTGTCCAGGGCAGCGTGAAAGGGGCCCTGCCCACCCTGACCGTGATGGCGGTCGATGGCGCCCTGAATTTCCTGATCGCGGTTCTGATTCTGATCGCCGGCTGGATGGTGGCGCGCTGGCTGGGACGCTGGCTGCATGATGTGGTGGAACGCAGCCACTACATCGACGAAACCCTCAAGCCGCTGCTGGTCAATGGCGTGCGCTACGCCATTCTCGCCGTCACGGTGGTGGCGGTGCTGAGCCAGTTCGGGGTGCAGACCACCTCGCTGATCGCCCTGCTGGGCGCGGCCGGCCTGGCCGTCGGCCTGGCGCTGCAGGGCACCCTGTCCAACGTCGCCTCCGGTGTGATGCTGCTGGTGCTGCGGCCGTTCCGCGTGTTCGAAAAGATCAAAGTGGCGGATGCCGTCGGCATGGTGCGCGAGATCGGGCTGTTCCGCACCGAGATCGTCACCGATGACGGCAACTTTGTCTCCATTCCCAACGCCACGATCTTCTCCGGCGTCATCATCAATGTTTCGCGCGAGAAGAACCGGCGCACAAATTTCGCCGTGGAAATCGACCGGGCCGAGAATATCGACGCGGTGCAGAAGACCATCCTGGAATGCCTGGAGCGCGACCCGCGGGTCCTGAAGACGCCGGCGCCGACCGTGGAGGTGGACACTCTGGGGGCCATCTCCACCACCCTGACGGTGCAGGTCTGGATCCAGAACCGCGATTTCGGCGCCGTCTTGTCCGACGTCAAGAAGCGCGTCCGCCATGCCCTGCAGGGTTCAGAGGTTAGCGCGCCGGTTCCGGTGGCGGCGCCCGCCGTGGCGCCCTGGACGCCGCCGGTGGAGGCGCAGGCGCAGACAAAGAAGCCCAATTAGCTGCTTTTATACTCGCTCTCGACATGGGGGCTTAAGGCGCTAAATTGCCCGCCATGATAGCCCTTCAGACCCGAACTGCCCTCGCCGATGCCAAGGGAATTGCCGAAGCCGCCCGCCTGCTGAAATCGGGCGCGCTGGTCGCTTTCCCCACCGAGACCGTCTACGGCCTGGGCGCCGACGCCACCAATGGCGAAGCCGTGGCCGCGATTTTCGCCGCCAAGGGCCGGCCGCTGTTCAATCCCCTGATCGTGCATGTCACCGACCTGGAAGAAGCGCGCCGCTATGTGGAACTTTCGCCCCGCGCCCATGCACTGGCGCAGAAGTTCTGGCCCGGCGCCCTGACTCTGGTGCTGCCGCGCCGGAAAGATTCTCCGCTGTCGTTGCTGGTCAGCGCCGGACTGGACAGCGTGGCGTTGCGCGCGCCCTCGCACCCCGCGGCCATAGCGTTCTTGAAGGCTGCTGGTGTTCCGGTGGCAGGACCGTCGGCCAACCGCTCGGGACAAGTCACCGCCACTACTGCCCAGCATGTCGCCGACAGTTTGGGCGACAAGGTGGATTTCATTCTCGACGCGGGCAGCGCCACCTTGGGCATTGAATCCACCGTGGTGGGCTTTGACGGCGACCGTCCGCTGCTGCTGCGCCCGGGCGCCGTCCCGCGCGAGGAGATTGAAGACCTGATCGGACCGCTGGGTGCGCCGGGCAATTTGATCCAGTCGCCGGGCCAGCTGGCCAGCCATTACGCGCCGCGCGCGTCGCTCCGATTGAACGCGGGCGAGATCGAATCCGGCGAAGTGCTGCTGGGCTTTGGCGATGCGCCCGGCGCCAAGCTCAATCTTTCGCCGCGCGGCGAGCTGCGCGAAGCCGCCGCCAACCTGTTCGCCATGCTGCGCGAACTGGACAAGAGCGCCGCCCATATCGCGGTCTCGCCCATTCCCGATACCGGCATCGGTGAAGCCATCAACGACCGGCTGCGGCGGGCAGCGGCGCCGCGATGAGCGTTCTGGACCGCCTCAAGGACGCGGTCGGCGAGAAGGGCTTTTCCACCGATCCGGCCGAAATCGCGCCGCACCTGGAAGAATGGCGCGGCAAGTATCACGGCCATTCCCCGATCCTGCTGAAGCCGGACAGCGTCGCGCAGGTCTCCGCAGCCTTGCGCATCTGCCATGAGACCGGCACCCATGTCGTCCCCCAAGGCGGCAACACCGGCTTGGTCGGCGGCCAGATCCCGTTCCACGGCGAAGTGCTGCTGTCCACCAAGCGGCTCAACAAGGTTCGCGCCATTGACGAAACGACCATGACGGTGGAAGCCGGCGTCACCCTGGCCGAAGTGCAATATCAGGCCGCCGAACGGCATTTGCTGTTTCCGCTCAGCCTGGCCTCGGAAGGCAGCTGCAGCATCGGCGGCAACATCGCCACCAATGCCGGCGGCACCCATGTGCTGCGCTATGGCATGACCCGCGCCCTGGTGCTGGGGCTGGAAGTGGTGCTGCCGGACGGCACCGTGCTGGACATGCTGCGCGCGCTTGCCAAGGACAATAGCGGCTATGACCTCAAACAGATATTCATCGGCAGCGAAGGCACGTTGGGCGTCATCACCGCCGCGACCCTGAAGCTGTTTCCCAAGCCCGATGCCAGCGCGACCGCCCTTGCGGCCGTCCCCTCGCCCGCCGCCGCCGTGACGCTTCTGGGGGCTATGCAGAGCCAGACCGGCGGCTTGCTGTCGGCGTTCGAACTGATGCCGCGCATTGCATTGGAATTCGTCACCAAGCATATCGACGGCGCCCGCGATCCCTTGAGTGCGCCTTCGCCCTGGTATGTGCTGATCGAAGCCACCGGCGGGCGTCACGCCAACCTGGAAGCCAGTTTCGAAGACGGCCTGGCCGCTGCCGTCACATCCGAACTGGTGAGTGATGCCGTGGTGGCGTCCAGCGCCACCCAGGCCGCCGCGCTGTGGAAGCTGCGCGAAAGCATCTCCGAAGCACAGAAGCGCGAAGGCTCGTCCATCAAGCATGACATCGCCGTGCCGGTGGCGGCGATCCCGGCTTTTCTGGCCAAGGCGACGCCGGCGGTACGCGCCATCGCGCCCGGTGTGCGGCCGGTCAGTTTCGGTCATCTGGGCGACGGCAACATCCATTTCAATTTCAATTCGCCGGGTCCGGGCAATGATCCGGCCTTCCTGGCGCTGTGGGACGAAGTGCAGCAAGTGGTGCATGACATCGTCAAGGAATTCGGCGGCTCGATCAGCGCCGAGCACGGCATTGGGGTGATGAAGGTCGCCAGCCTGCCCCGCTACAAGAACCACGAAGAGCTGGACGCCATGCGCGCGCTCAAGACCGCGTTCGACCCGAAGAACATCCTCAACCCCGGCAAAGTCATTCCGCCGGTGCTGCGGCTCTGACTGTCAGAGATTCGCCGGCGTGCGGGTTTCCGCGATCATGCGCGTGACCTGGAGGGCCAGCGAACGCCCGGCCAGGATCTGTTTGGCATTGGCATAGCCTTCTGCCGTCAATTGCCCCGTGAGTTCGGCAATACTGGCGACCGCCCCGCTTTTGGCGATCTGAAAGGCTCGTTCGATGACACTTGGCCGTTCTTCCACAGGTTCCGCCGCTTTGATGAAGGCGCGCCTTTCCGCAAAAAGACGCCACCGGGAATCATTATGCGCTTTTGTGGCTCCCAAGCCTAGTGAATCCCGGCCGCGGGTTGCATCCGCCATGCAGGCCATCACGCACAACTTAATGGAAACACTCCAAAACTAAATCACCGCCGCGTTTACCGCGACGATATCGCCCATCCATAGACCGATCGCCTGGGCGCCATAACGACGGGCCTCGCCGTGATCGCCGAGCCCGTCATGGGCGCGGGACAGCACAAGCAGGGCCAAAGGATCGTAAGGCCAGGCGATAAGGCTTTTCTGCACGGCCTCTGCCGCTTTGGCGGGCTGGCCATCCGCCAGCCAGGCCGCGGCAGCGCTGCGGCGAACCGGATACCACCAGGGCGGCGGGTCCCAGGAATGCGGCGAATATCCGTCCTGTTCCGCCGCGGCCTGTTCGAAGGCATGCGCGGCATCGGCGTAGCGGTGCTGCAGCATGGCCAGCCGCCCCGTCAGGACGCTGCGGGCGATTTTCATGGTGCGGCCGTCGCCGTGGACATTCCCCACCTCGCCCGCCAGCGATTTGGCGTCACCCAGAGCCGCAAAGGCCTCGCCCCGGGCATAATGATAGAAGCTGGCGGTGTCCGGGCCCTCGTCCACCGGTTCCGGCAGTGCCAGCAGGCGACGGGGCTCGTAACGGGCGTAGATGATGTAACGCCGTCCTTCGTCTTCGCTCATGCCGTCCTTGAGGAAATCCTTTGCCGGAAAAGCCCGGTGCAGATGATCGGCGAATTTCAGCGCCAAACTGCGGTCGCCCGACATCAGGGTGCCGGCCATCCCGAAACTCAGATTGTGCTGATAATAAAAGGCGCCTGTCAGTCCACCGGCGGTTT
>CANBZE010000199.1 GCA_947373775.1 Alphaproteobacteria bacterium | reverse complement strand
TGTTCATCACCGCGTGGAGCAATATCTCAGCGAAGACGGCACCGGCTATCAGGCGGGGCTGGCGCTGAAAGCCTTTGCGCATGGCGGTTTCACCGGCGTGGGCCCGGGCGCGGGCACCATCAAGTACCGCATTCCCGACGCCCATTCCGACTTCATCTTCGCCGTGGCGGGCGAGGAGTTCGGCTTCCTGCTGTGCGGGTTGATCGCGCTGATGTTCTGCATCCTGACCGTACGGTTGCTGCTGCGGTCGGCCGCCAGCCGCGAGTCTTTCGCGCAATTGGCCGGCGCGGGCCTGGCCGTGGTCACCGCTGTGCAGGCCTTCATCAACATGGGCGTGGCGGTGTCGCTGCTGCCGGCCAAGGGCATGACCTTGCCCTTTATCTCCTATGGCGGCTCGTCGCTGTTTGCGGTGGCCCTGACGATGGGCTTCGCGCTGGCGGTGACCCGCCAGCGGCCCAATATCCGCATGGCCACGCGCGATGATCCCACCTTCTTCATGGTGCGGGCATGAGTTTACCCACTTCAAGAATGGTGGTCCTGTCAGCAGGCGGCACCGGCGGGCATCTGTTCCCCGCCCAGGCGCTGGCGGGCGAACTGGTCAGGCGCGGCTGCGAGATCGTGGTGATGACCGACAGCCGTTTCGCCAATTACGCCACCGCCTTTCCGCGCGCCCGGATCGAGACGGTGCCATCCTCGCCCTTCAACGCCATCGCCGCGCCGTTCAAGATCGCGGCCGGCATTGCCATCGCCTTCGCCAAGCTGTTGCGGCTGAGGCCCGATGCGGTGGTGGGTTTTGGCGGTTATCCCAGCGTGCCGGTGATGGTCGCCGCCAATTTGGCGCGCCTGCCCACTGCCATCATCGAGCAGAATGCCGTGGTCGGCCGCGCCAACCGGCTGGTGATGAACAAGGTCAAGCTGGTGGCCGCCGCATTCCCCATTGCCCGCTTCGCCCCCACCGATACCTCCAAGGTCGTGCTGACCGGCAATCCCCTGCGCCCGGAAGTCGAGGCGCTGTGGGCTGCACCTTATAATGTCCCCGAAGCCGGCGGCCCGTTGCGTCTGCTGGTGTTCGGCGGCAGCCAGGGCGCCCGGGCGCTGAGCGAGATCGTGCCCGCCGCCCTGACCCGGCTGCCGCATGACATGAAGATGCGCCTGTCGGTGGTGCAGCAATGCCGGCCCGAGGACATCGAACAGGTTCGCGAGATCTATCGCAACGCCGAGATCCGCGCTGAGCTGCAGGGCTTCTTCTCCGACCTGCCCAGGCGCATGGCCGAGACCCATTTGGTGATCGCCCGCGCCGGCGCCGGCACGGTGGCGGAGCTGATGGCCATCGGCCGTCCCGCCATCCTGGTGCCGCTGCCCGGTGCGCTGGACGACAACCAGACACCGAACGCCGATATCCTGGCCCGCGCCGATGCCGGTTGGCGCATGGCGCAACGCGATTTGAGCCCGGATTCATTGGCCCAGATGCTCATCAAGATTTTCACCGATCCGCTGGCCCTGGCCCGTCGCGCCGCAGCCGCGCACGCGCTGGCGACGCCCAATGCCGCCGGCAAGCTGGCCGATGCGGTTGAGTCAATTATGCGCCCCTCTTCAAGCAAAGAGGCTGCGTAATGGCCACCGTTACCACCCGCGTTCCGCTCGACATCGGCGCCATCCACTTCATCGGCATCGGCGGCATCGGCATGAGCGGCATCGCCGAGATCATGCACAATCTGGGCTACAAGGTTCAGGGCAGCGACGCGGCCGAGAATGCCAACGTCAAGCGGCTGCGCAGCCTGGGCGTGACCATCCATGTCGGCCACAATGCCGACAATCTCAAAGACGCCCATGCCGTGGTCTATTCCTCGGCGGTGAAACCGGGGAATGTCGAGTTCGACGCCGCGCGCCTGCTGGGTCTGCCGCTGGTGCGCCGCGCCGAGATGCTGGCCGAGATCATGCGCCTGCGCTCCTGCATCGCTATCGCCGGCACCAACGGCAAGACGACCACCACAACCCTTGTGGCGGCGCTGCTGGATGCGGGCGGCATGGATCCCACCGTGGTCAATGGCGGCATCATCAATGCCTATGGCACCAATGCGCGGCTGGGCGCCGGCGAATGGGTGGTGGTGGAAGCCGATGAATCCGACGGCACCTTCCTGCGCCTTCCTGCCACCGTGGCGGTGGTGACCAACGAGGATCCCGATCACCTGGATTTCTACGGCACCTTCGACAATATGCGCGACGCCTTCCAGCGCTTTGTCGAGAATGTGCCGTTTTACGGTTTCGCGGTGCTGTGCATCGACCATCCCGAAGTGCAGGCCATGGTGGGCCGCATCACCGACCGCCGCATGATCACTTATGGCTTTTCCCCCCAGGCCGATGCCCGGGCGGTGAATGTCAGTTTCTCTGAAGGCGCCTCGCATTTCGACATGGTCTTCACTGACCGCCGCAAGGGCACCGAAACGCGGTTGGAAGGCTTGAGCCTGCCCATGCCGGGCGAACACAATGTCCAGAACGCCATGGCCGCCATTGTGGTGGCGCGCGAGCTGGGCGTGAAGGATGATGTGATCGCCAAGGGGCTGGCCGGTTTCGGCGGCGTCGGCCGCCGTTTCACCAAGGTGGGCGAAGTGAATGGCGCGTCCATCATCGACGATTACGCCCATAATCCTTTCAAGATCGCCGCCGCCGTGCGCGCCGCGCGCCAGGCCTATAAGGGCCCCATCGTGGCGATCGTGCAGCCGCATCGCTACACAAGGTTGCGCGACACGTTCGAGCAGTTCGCCACCTGTCTCAATGACGCCGATGTGGCGATCATTGCGCCGGTCTATGCCGCGGGCGAACAGCCCATCGAAGGCATCAGCCGCGACAGTTACGCCGAAGCGCTGCGCGCCCATGGTCATCGCAATGTCATCACCATCGACGGCGAGGACGATCTGGCCGCCGCCGTGGCGCCCTATGTGAAGCCGGGCGCCGCCATTGTCGGCACCGGCGCGGGTTCCATCACAAGCTGGATGTACAACCTTCCCAAAAAGCTGGAGGGGCTGGTTTGATGATGACGCGGCCCTGCGACATGCTCCCGCCGGTGCGCGGCTCGCTGACGATGGGTGCGCCGTTGAAGGATCATGTCTGGTTCCGCGCCGGCGGTCCGGCCGAAATCCTGTTCCGTCCCGCCGATGCCGATGATCTGGCCGGCTTCCTCGCTGCCAAGTCGGACGAGCTGCGCGTGTCGGTGATCGGGGTGGGTTCAAACCTGTTGGTGCGCGATGGCGGCATTCCCGGTGTGGTGGTGCGGCTGTCCTCGGCCTTTGGCAAAATTTCGACAGATGGCCTGCGCGTGCGCGCCGGCGCCGCCGCGCTGGATGGCGCGGTGGCGCGCGCAGCCGTCGATGCCGGTATCGCGGGTCTGGAGTTCCTGCGCGGCGTGCCCGGCACCATCGGCGGCGCGTTGAAAATGAATGCCGGCTGCTATGGCAGCGAGATCAAGGATGTCTTTGTCGAAGCCACCGCGATCGACGAAAAAGGCAACAAAATCAGGCTTTCCGGCGCTGACATGGATTTTGTCTATCGCAAGGCGCAAGGCGCCCGCGACGGGCTGATCTTCATCGAGGCGGTGTTCGAAGGCCGCAGCGACGAGCCCGCCGCCATCCGCGCCCGCATGGAGGAACTCTCCGCCAACCGTGAAGCCAGCCAGCCGATCAAGTCGAAGACCGGCGGCAGCACTTTCAAGAACCCGCCCGGCCACAAGGCCTGGCAGCTTGTCGATGAAGCCGGCTGCCGCGGGCTGATGATCGGCGCGGCGCAAGTCAGCGAAAAGCACACCAACTTCCTGATCAACACCGGCGACGCCACCGCCGCTGACCTCGAAGCGCTGGGCGAGGAAGTGCGCCGCCGCGTCAAGGAAAAATCCGGTGTCACCCTGGAATGGGAAATCAAGCGGGTGGGCATAGCATGACCCGGTTCCGCAAGATCGCCGTGCTGATGGGCGGCATGTCCGCCGAACGCGAAGTTTCGCTCTCCTCGGGTCGCGGCGTGGTCGCGGCGCTGATCGAGGAAGGTTTCGATGCTTCGCCGCTCGATCCCGGCCCCAATCCCGGCCAGCAACTGTTCGAAGCCAAGCCCGATGCAGTGTTCAATGCGCTGCATGGCCGCTTCGGCGAAGACGGCACGGTGCAGGGCCTGCTGGAACTGATGCGCATTCCCTATACCCACTCGGGCGTGTTGTCCTCGGCGCTGGCGATGCACAAGGAGCGCACCAAGGACGTTTATCGCGCCGCCGGCCTGCCGGTGGTCAAGTCCATCGTCGCCGACCGCCGCGAGGTCGCCAAGGCGCACCTGATGGAGCCGCCTTATGTCATCAAGCCGGTGAATGAAGGCTCGTCGGTCGGCATCTATATCATTCGCAAGGGCGACAATCGCCCGCCGGCCGAACTGGGCGCCGACACCTGGAACCTCTCCAGCGAGATGATGGTGGAAGAATTCGTGCCGGGCCGCGAACTCACCGTCAGCGTGATGGGTGCCAATCTTCTTGGAAAGGAGAGGGCACTTGGCGTGACCGAGATCACCACCGAGCTGGAATTCTACGACTATGAGGCCAAGTATGCGCCCGGCGGCTCCAAGCACGTCATCCCGGCGCAGATTTCAAAGGCTGCCGCTGATCAGGCGATGGAACTGGCGATCGCCGCCCACAAGGCGCTGGGCTGCCGCGGCGTCACACGCACCGATTTCCGTTACGACGACACGGGCGCAATCGCACGCATGATCCTGCTGGAAACCAACACCC
>CANBZE010000198.1 GCA_947373775.1 Alphaproteobacteria bacterium | reverse complement strand
GCCGCGACCAGCGGCATCACCACCGCCAGAACCGCCATCACCACCGCGCCGATCACGCCGACAACGACGGCGCTGTTCGGCGCGGTCACCACATCGGCGCGCGTGCCCTGGCGCCGCCGCAGCACGGGCAGCCCGATGCAGCAGATGGCATAGCCGAACACCAGCGAGATGGTGATGGCATCGACCAGCATGCCCACCGCACCCCGGCCCAGGGTCAGTCCCGCGACATTGATGGCGAAAATCACCAGCACGATGGGCGCCGGCACGCCGGAGCGGCCATGTCCCTTGTTCATCCAGGCCGGCATCAGGCCCTCGCGCGTCAGGGCGATCAACGTGCGCGACGCCATCAGGAAGCAGCCGTTCCAGGTCTTGAGCAGCGACAGGATGGCGATCACCAGCACCAGCGGCACCAGCACCTGACCGCCGGGAAGCAGTCGCGTCACCTCGACAAACGCCAAAGAGTGCGGTGGCAATGATTGCCAGGGCATCATGATGGCCGTGCCCAGCACCACCACGCAGTAAAAGCCGCTGGCGGCGACAACGGTCAGCACCAGGATTCGAAACAGGGTGGAAAATGGCAGGCGGGCGGATTTTTCCTCGACCACCTGGCTGACGGCCTGGAAGCCGCACAACAGGAAGGCGCAATTGGCGAAAATGGCGGCGGCGCCTTCCCACCACACCGGACCCTGGGCGGGCAGCAGCGGCACCAGGTTTGCGGGCGCGCCATGTCCCAGCAGCAGCGCCACCATCGC
The DNA here is from genome assembly GCA_947373775.1 of Alphaproteobacteria bacterium. The sequence goes on along the minus strand of CANBZE010000198.1, from coordinate 4,041 downwards.
CAGTGCCACGCCGATGAAGGTGTAAGTGAGCAGGCTGTGGAAGCGCGCCAGCACCTGGCCGCCCCGGTAGTTGAGCAGCGCGATGGCCGGCGCGACCATGCAGCCGATGATCAACTGGTTGCGGGTGACGTTGGTATCCACGACGTTGTACAGCACCACATCGGGAATGCCCGTGTTCAGCCGCTCGAACAGCCAAGCGATGGCGAGGCCTTCGAAGATGGTGACCAGAATCCAGGCAAAGGCGATGAACCAGCCGACATAAAAGGCCAGTCCCCGGCCAAAGACATGCAGCACAAAGGTGAATTCGCCGCCGGTCACCGGCAAGCGCGAGGTCAGTTCGGCATAGCAGGCGCCGATGCAGGCAACCACGATGCCGCCCAGGGCAAAACCGATCACCGCGCCGCCGGGACCGGCCGATGCGATCCAGCTTCCCGCCAGCACGCACCAGGACGAGCCGATGATGGAGCCGAAGCCGAAGGCAAACAGCTGGAAGCGGCCGATATTGCCCTTGAGGGCGGGTACTGTGGTGCCGGTCACCAGACTGACACCTACACTGGCACTTTGAACGGCCGCGGCTCCGAAAAGCGCTTCAGAACATTGGTGGTAATGCGCGCAATGTCATTGTTGAAGTTGTTGTGGTTCAGCGCCCCGATATACGCCATCGAGCCGACCGAAAACACCGCGCCGCCCGACGGCGTTTCGAAGAAGGTCAGTGAGGCATAGCTCTTGTTGTCGTAGTCATCGCGCATCTGCGCCGCCAGTTGCGCATTCGCCCAGACCGGAATGGGCGTGCCTTCGGATTTGGCCAGGTGCAGCGCATGGCGCGGCGTGCCGGCGTCATAGTCCACCTTGTCGAATTCATCGCCCGCCGCCCCGCCGAAATGGGTGCCGTAATCGCCGATGATCTCGTTATGCACCCCGGCAAAGATGAAGGCGGCGCGGGGATTCTTCGAATCCGGCAGCACCTTGTAATAGGTGTTGCCCGACCCGAACGTCGTGCCGGCATAGCGCAGGCCCAGGTTGCGGGTCAGCCAGGTGTGATCCCATTCCAGATTGTCCACGCCGTTCAGCTCGAAGCGCCGCTCGCCTTCGAAATTCTGCGGCGTCCAGTAGATTTCGTTCAGGCGGCGCAACTCGACCGCGGGAATCCCGTCGTTGCGCCAGGCGGCCGGGTTCTGGAAGCCGTTGCCGCCCAAGTACATAAAGCGTCCGCCGCTGCCCAGATACGTCTTTACCGCGGCGAAGATTTCCGGCGACTGGTATTCGGGATGCTGGCCGGTGATCACAGTGCGATAGCGCGACAGCAGCGCCGCACCTTCCTTGTGCAGCAGATCGTCGGTGATGATGTCGTAGGGCATCTTTTCATGTTCCAGCCAGTCCACGATCTGGCTGTCGGAATTGACCAGGTGCAGCCAGGTCTTGAACGTCACGGTCAGCAGCGGGCGACGCCAGGACGAGCGCGTCACCAATGTGCCGTCGATATGCTGGTCGTACAGGCCGCGCCCGAATTCGGGATGCTGCATCAGGAAGTCGATATCGTCGGCATTGAAATGGAACGCCGGATAGCGCTCCAGCTGGGCGAAATTGCGCGTCCAGTTGGTATAGGCGAGATAGGTGGTGGTGGGGACCAGGAAGGCGGTGGGCGCCGTCGCAGTGCCCCTGGGCGGGGCAACGAAGAAGGGCACATAATGCTCGGACTTGCCCTGCTGCAGATGCACCGCATAGATTCCGCTCTTCAGGCCGGCCGGCGCGGTATAGGTGAAGCTGGGCTTCCATTCCGCATCCAGCAGATCGTCCTCGCGGAAATACATCGCGGAGAATTCGCTCGGCTGCTGGCGCCAGTCTTTGCTGGACGCCCAGTGATAGCCCTTCATGGCGCGCTGCGGCCAGTTCACGCCGCGCCCATTCCAGGCGGCCTGCGTAGCGTCATGCACGGTAAGGGTGCCGATGCCGCGGCCGAAGTCCCAGAAGCCGCGCACGTCATCGCCCGCGACATCTTCCACCTTTGCGGCGGTGGCGACGCGGATCATGTCGGTCGGATGCAGCACCTTGCCGGAAATGCGCACGCCATCAATGCGGCCGTTGAACAGTGCGTGGGGGGCGGGCTGGCCGTTGGCCATCATCTCGCCGCTGCCGGCGGCAAAGCGCATGGGCGTACCGGACGCAATCGCCCAGTCTTTCGCCAGGCGGCGGGTGCCGAAAATATAGTGCCAAGGGTCGGATGTGGACGCGAGAGTGAAATTGGGATCGGTCAGCAGCACGTCATAGACGCGCCATTCCCCCGACGCCGCATCGAACGACGCGCCCAGCATGGTCCAATGATTGTGCTGGATATAGCGCGAGGTGCGCAGCTTGAAATACTTGCCGCCGCCTTGGCCCACCCACAGCGCGCCTTCGCCGCGTTCGTCGATGCCGATGGCCCAGCCGGTCTTCTTGGTCTGGTCCCATTGCGAGGCGATGAATTGCGGACCTTTGCCCGGCAGGGTCGGCTTGATCAGCGCCACCACCGAAAAGTCTTTGGTGCTGCTGGTGATGCCGGACGCGGATGCCTGGTCGAAGGTGACATAGGAACCGGGCCATACTTTCTGCTCGCCGCCCGGATAGCTGCGGGTGAAATCGGCCGGCACCGGATCCATGCGGAAGCGGCCGGCGCCCGACAGGGTATCGCCATTGATCACCCGCACCAGCGAGGCCTTGTAGTCCCCCGGCGCATAGGTGCTGACATGGAAGGTGATGGTCTCGCCGGGGCGCACCGTGATCTGGTCGCTGTAACCGACGATGGTCTTGTTGGATTTCGCCAGGGTCAGGGCATGGCCCTTGTCGGCATCGGTCACTGGGCGGCGGGGGCGCGCCGTCAGGCTGGTCAGCGCCATGGCGGGCAACCGGGCCAGCGCGGCGAAAGCGGATGCAACCCCCATCATCAGCATGGATGTGCGGCGAGTAAGATTTGTCATACCCAAGTCCCCCAGACTTTTTTCAATTCAGGCATATCTGGAGAAAGCTGGCAACAGGACGCGATTGTGCAGTGCGGACAGGCTCGGCCCTAGAGGATGCGGTGAAACCAGGCCAGGGAAAGCCCCGCCGCCGCCAGCATCAGCAGCGCCGCCAGCGCCGCGAAGAAGGCGGTGATCTCCATCTCGCGGGTTTCCACCACCAGCTGGCGCGACAGCACGTCATAGACCGCTTTGAGGTCCTCGGCGCTGGTGGCGTGGAAATAACGCGCCTTGGTCATGTCGGCGATTTTCTTCAGCGCGACTTCGTCCAGCTGGGCGCGCATCGACCAGCCGCCAAAGCCGACAATGTTGCCCTTGGCGGTGCCAAAGCCGACGGTATAGACGCGCACACCATATTCGGAGGCCATGCGCGCCGCTTCGACCGGGTCATAGCCGGCATTGGTCTGGCCGTCGGTGAGCAGGATCACCACAGCATTCTTGTAGGAGCCGGGTTCCACCGGCACATGCTTGGTGGGCGGCGGTTTGGCGGTTTCGCCCAACGCAGCTCCGCCGAAGCGGTTGCGGAAATCGTAATTGCCCCAGCGGCCGGCCGTGTCGGAATTGAACTGGTTGATGGGGAAGTTTTCCTGCGGGAATAGCGTGGACAGCGACACCAGGATGCCGCTGCCCACCGCGGTGCCACGCTGCAGTTCGAAGCGGTCGATGGCGGTGCTCAGCGCGGGATGGTCGGTGGTCGGCGCCTGCACCAGAAGCGCGGTGGCGGCGAACGCGACGATGCCGATGCGCACGTCGCGCGGCTGATCCTTGATATAGGCCTTGGCCGCCGTCTCCGCCGCCATGATACGGCTGGGATTCACATCGGTGGCCCGCATGCTGCCCGACACATCCATGGCCAGGATCACGGTGGCGACGCGGCTTGGCAGTGCGACCTCGGCCGATGGCCGCGCCATGGCCAGCAGCAAGAAGGTGAAAGCCGCCAGCATCAGCGCCGGCGGGACATGGCGGCGCCAGCCCGGGCCCTGGCTGGCTTCATTCACCAGCGCCAGGTTGGGATAGCGGAAGGCGCCCTTGCGGCGGCGGCGCAGCA
>CANBZE010000197.1 GCA_947373775.1 Alphaproteobacteria bacterium | reverse complement strand
ATTTCCTGCAGGAAGGCGCGCAGCTTGCGCTGGTCTATCCTGTTGCCGAAGGCCGACAGATGGCCCTGTATCCCCAGCGCGTCTATCGGCGTCTTGCGTTTCAGCATCCCGTCCAGCAGCCGCAAAGTGGTGGCGCGGAAGCGGTCATTGTCGGCGGAGCCCTGCTCGAAACCCCAATCGTTATAGACCAGCTTCACGCGGGGATCAGCGGCGCGCGCGGCGTGAAACGCCATGTCGATATAGCCAGGGCCAAAAGCATCCAGCCAGATGGAAGGGCGAAACCCATCGGCACGAGTGGCGGTGCCCGGCGGCGCCAGCGCTTCATTGACCACGTCCACCGAGTCCATGCGATAGCGTTGCAGCACGGTCTGGATGTGACCGGTCAAAAGCTTTTCATCGCGCTTGGCCGCGAGCATCGGCGCCAGCCAGGGCGGATTGGCATAATACCAGCACAGCGTGTGGCCGCGCATGGACATGCGGTTCCTGGCGGCGAAGGCAAACAGCGCATCCAGGCCGGCAAAGTCATAAACGCCGGGCTTTGTCTCCAGCGCGCGCCGCTTCATTTCATATTCGGGCACCAGCTGGGCGGCTTCGCGCGCCAGGATGGGCGTGAAATCGACATCCTTCAGCTCATAGCTGGCGGCGGCGGTGCCGAAGGTGAAATTCCTGGCGGCAGCGATTGTCTTGAGGCTGCGCATGTCCTGCGCCGCGGCGGGAAGAGCCAGCGCGCTGGCGCCGGCGGCCAGCATCGTACGGCGTGAGATCACGCGCGCTCCAGCTTGGGCGCCGGCTTGTTTTCTTCAGAATCTGCGATGTTGATGCGCAGCCAGGAAATGGCGTGGTCGGCCAGACGGCGATAGCCACGACGTCCCAGGATGATCTGGAGGAAAATGACAACTGCCAGCGACGGGCGGTAGCAGCCGCGCAGCACGGCGTTGAGATACAGGATCAGCGCCATCAGCGGATGCTTGGGCGCCACCAGCTTGGCATAGGCCCAGCCGCGCGCACCGTGATAGGCGCGGGGCCGAATCTGCGGCCGCATCTTCGCGAGCCAGGCACCCAGCTTGTCGCCGCCCGCGCTGGCGGAGACGCGGGTGGGATCGAACTCGTCCTGCCAGACCGCGCCGGCCTCTTCCAGCATACGGAACTGGAGGCCGTCCAGCGCCAGGCGGATGGCGAAATCGGTATCCTCGGCGGGACGCAGGTTTTCGGCATAGCGCACGCGCGCCGCCGCCTCGCGCGGCGCGACCACCGTGATGGTGGGCACAAAACCGCGGTCGCACAAAAGATAGGTCGCCATGTCCTCGCCCGGCCGGATGGCGCGCGGCGGTTTCAAAAAGACGCGACCGCCGCCACGGTCCACTTGCACCCGGGCATAACCCACCAGCCCGCTGCTGTGCTCCAGCAGGGTCTTCATGCTGGCCAGGTGATGAGGCAGGAAAATGTCGTCGGAATCCAGTGGCGCAATGAAGCGGCCGCACGCGTGATCGATGGCGGTGTTGCGCGCTTTGCCGCCGCCGCCATTGGCCTGTGTGTAAAAGCGGATGCGCGGATCGGCAAAAGCGGCGGCCACTGCGCCGGGGTCATCCTTCGATCCGTCATCCACAATCACGATTTCGAAATCCTGGCAGCTCTGGGCGCGCACCGATTCGATGGCGCGCTTCAAAGCGGGCGCACGGTTATAGACGGGGATGATGACGCTGAAGAACGGCATGCCCGCAGTCTAGCGGCACGCCCGTTAGCGGCTCGTTAATGAATGACGCCGCGCCAGGGCGTTCAGCGCCGCGATCACCAGCAAAAGCGAGACCCAGGTGACGCCGTCGCCCTCCAGAAAGTCGCTTTCCATGAAATTGTGCAGGATGGCGAAGACGAAGAGGGCCATCAGCATGGGCTTGAAGGCGTCGCCCCGGTCCAGGGTCCAGAAGCGCCGCATCGGCGCAATCATCGCCGCCAGCACGACCAGCGCAAAGCCGATGCCGCCGATGGTGACCAGCACCTGCAGATAGCCGTTATGGCCGTGACTGACCGCGTCCACCCAGGAGCCGCTGACATAATTGTGCAACGGCGACTGGCTCTTGGTGTCGGTGAAGGTGCCAAAGCCCGAACCCAGCATCGGATGGTCGGCGATATAGTGCAGCTCAGCAGCCCAGATCGCCGAGCGGCCGGTGAACTCGGTGGGGTCTTCCAACATGCGGGCCAGGCTGTCGGCATCGAACAGGATGAACGCCACCATCGCCACGATGAAGAAGGCCGCGCATGTCACCAGCACGGCGCGGCTCAGGCCATCGCGCCAGCCATAGCGGTACAAAAGACCCGCTCCCAACGAGACGGCCAAAAATCCGGCGGAAGATTTGGAATGAGTCATGGCCAAGAAAACGCAGGACGCCAGGGCGATGCCGATGCCCATCCAGTTGTGCCGGCCATTGCGTGTGAACAGGAACAGGGTGGCGGTGATGGCGCAGACCGCGCCCGCGACATTCTTGTGGCCGTACAGCCCGCGCCAGTTGCCCACCAGCGCCGGGTCGATCTCGCCGGCGGCATGGCGCGCGCTGGCGATCACGGGAATGGAAAGGAAATTCACCAGCAGCACCGCTGCCAGCAGCCAGCGCCAGATGGCGAAGGCGCGCACCGGCCCGATGGTCTCCACGCTCAGCATCAGCGATACCACCACCACGATTTCGAGTCCTGCGCGGCGCAACACGATAGCGGTCTCGGGCGCCCACATGGCGCTGGTCATGCACCAGGCCAGCAGGATTCCCATGCTGACGGGAATGGCGCGCAGCATGCCGATGCCGAAACGCTGCAGGGCAGCGATGCCGATCATGGCGGCTACGCCCAGATAGGCGACCTGGCGCAGCATGTCGCTGCGCGAGGCTTCGCGCACGCCGCCATACTGCGACACCAGCGGCGGCGGCGAGAAGGCGTCCAGCCCGACATAGATGAGAAGCAACAAGCCGATGAAGGCGATGACCGGCAGCAGGCTGCGGTCGATCTCGCGGGGCGGGGCGTAAGCTAGAGTGTACTCATTCGCCATGGACCACGGCATACTCGTTGTAGCGCGCACCGAACATCGCGCTGAGCTTGCCCGCCGCGCGGAACAGTTTCTGCAGCGGGATGGCCCTGCGATTCGGGCTGACCGCGAGGATGGCGGCGGCCAGCGGCGACAACAAGAGTGAGCCTGCGATTTTCAGGATTTCGGCGGCCAGTCGGGCCGGGCCGGGCCGGTGCTTGAGCAGCACCCGCATGTCGGAATTGCCCACCGAATAGGCCCGGCGCAGCAGCCAGCCCAGGCTGGCGCGGGTATCGGGAACATCGCCATGGGCGCGGGCCTCATCCGACCAGGCGAAGCGCTTGCCGGCGCGCTGGAGGCGGACAAAGAAATCCTGGTCCTCGCCGCCCGACAAGGCGAACTGGGGGTCGAACCAGGGCGCGGTCATTTCGGTGAGGACGGCGCGGCGGATCAGCAGGTTGCCGGCGCCCTGCAGCATGGCGATCAGGCCAGTGGGGCGGCGGATGTCGCCATGGCCGTCGGCGGCGGATGCCCGCCCGAACAGGATGGAGCCTTGCAGCACATCGGCGTGGGTTTCGTGGGCGGTTTTCAGGAACTGGCTGATCCAGTCCTGTTGCGGCCATTCGTCATCATCGATCATGGCGATGAACTGGGCATCGGTCTTCAGGGCGTTCTCAATCAGCGTATTGCGCACCTGGGCGATGCCGCGCTTGCGCGCGATCACCGCGGTCAACGGCCAGCGATAACCCTGCATGGTGTTGCATAGGTCGAAACCGGCATGGCCTTCAGCGTCATTGTCCGCGACCAGCACCGCAACATCGGCATCGGTTTCCAACGCGGCGATCTTGTCCAGCAGGCGCGCCAGCATTTTGGGACGCTTGAAGGTCGGGATGCAGATGATGACGCTATCACGCATGGGCGTTTTTCCAGTCGCGCGCCATGCTGCGCACCTTGAGCAAGATCACCAGCTCGCCCAGCACGATGCCGCCCAGCGAGGGGATGGGACCGAAAGCGACCAGCAGCACCAGGGTCACGGCGACGGAAACCACTGCCGATACCGTGCCGATGTTCGCCAGTTCCTTGAATTCTCCGGCGGCCTGCAGCAGCACCGCGAATGGCGTGCGCAGGGCGCGGATCGCCATGATGAAAGCGCTGATCACCGCCACCACGATCACGTCATGCAGGGCATAGCCTTTCTTCAGCAGCAAGGCCGGGAAGAACAGCAGCAGCGCGGCGCAGAGCAGCATGTTGGCGGCCCAGGCGGCGCTCAGGCCGAAGGTGAAGTGGCGCCGAATGCGCGACAGGTGTGCCATGTCCCTGGCGGCGATGGCGCGCGACATGGCGGGCCGTTCCAAATCGGGCAGGGCCGACTGCATCAGGGCGGCGGGCCGCATGAGCAGCATGCCCAGCGCCAGCAGCGCAAAGGCGCTGGGACCGGCGATGAAGGTGACGAGGTAAGCATGGGCGTTCACCGTCAGCTCGGTCAGGATCACGCCCATCAGCGACCAGCGCGTCAGGTCCTTGAACACCGGCCAATAGGCCATCGGATTACCTTTGAGCGCCGCGACCTGCTCGCGGAAGAAACGCGCGCCGAAGGGCACCAGCGCCGCCAACGCCGACAGCAGCATCATCTCGCTGCCCAGGGTGAAGGTCACGCGCTGTGTCAGTGCCAGCAGGCCCAAAGTCCCGATGACCAAAAGGCTGTAGGTGATGTCAGAGGTGATGGCATTGGCCATGCGGCCGTTGACGTAAGCCACGCAGCGCGAGAACCAGCGGAAGGTGAAGGCGCCGGCGAACAGCGCCAGCAG
>CANBZE010000196.1 GCA_947373775.1 Alphaproteobacteria bacterium | reverse complement strand
GAGTCGGAAAAGGTCTGTTACAACGCCGGCTATACCAATGTGCATGAGCTGATCCCTTGGCGCACCCTGACCGGCCGCCAGCAACTCTTTCAGGATCATCCCTGGATGCGCGCCTTCGGCGAGCAGATGGTGGTCTACCGGCCGCCGATCGACACCAAGACGATCAAGCCGATCATCGACACCAAGGAAAACGGCAATAAGCAGATCGTCTTAAACTTCATCACGCCGCATCAGAAATGGGGCATCCACTCGACCTATACCGACAACTTACTCATGCTCACACTCTCGCGCGGTGGCCCGATCGTCTGGATGAGCGAGGTTGACGCCGCCAAGGTCGGTATCGAGGACAATGACTGGATCGAGGCCTACAACCTGAACGGCGCGCTGGTCGCCCGCGCAGTGGTCTCCCAGCGCGTGCCAGAAGGAATGGTCATGATGTATCATGCTCAGGAGAAGATCGTGAATGTTCCGGGGTCTGAGATCACCGGCCAGCGCGGAGGCATCCACAATTCGGTGACGCGCACGGTGCTCAAGCCCACCCATATGATCGGCGGCTATGCGCAGCAGAGCTATGGCTTCAACTATTACGGCACCGTCGGCTCCAACCGCGACGAGTTCGTCATTGTGCGCAAGCAGGCCAAGGTGGACTGGATGGAAGAAGTCGAAGCGCCGCAGGGCAAGAAAGAGTCCGTATCATGAAAGTGCGCGCGCAAATCGCAATGGTGCTAAACCTCGACAAGTGTATCGGGTGCCATACCTGCTCGGTAACCTGTAAAAATGTCTGGACTTCGCGCGAGGGCGTTGAATATGCCTGGTTCAACAATGTCGAGACCAAGCCGGGCGTCGGCTATCCCAAGGATTGGGAAAACCAGAAGCGCTGGAACGGCGGCTGGTTACGCAAGAAGAACGGCAAGTTGCAGCCGCGCATGGGTGCCAAATGGCGGATTCTGGCGAACATCTTCGCCAATCCCGACCTGCCGCAGATTGACGATTACTATGAGCCTTTCACCTTTGATTACCAACACCTGCATACGGCGCCCGACACGAAGACCATGCCCACGGCGCGCCCGCGGTCGCTAATTACCGGCCAACGCATGGAAAAGATCGAGGGCGGGCCCAATTGGGAGGAAATCCTGGGTGGGGAATTCTCCAAGCGGTCCAAGGACGCGAATTTTGAGGGCATCCAGAAGGAGATCTACGGCCAGTTCGAAAACACCTTCATGATGTACCTGCCGCGCCTTTGCGAGCACTGCCTCAACCCCGCCTGTGTCGCGGTCTGCCCTTCAGGTGCGATCTACAAGCGCGAGGAAGACGGCATCGTCCTGATCGACCAGGACAAGTGCCGCGGCTGGCGCATGTGCGTCTCCGGCTGTCCCTACAAGAAGGTCTATTACAACTGGCAGTCCGGCAAGTCGGAGAAATGCATCATGTGCTATCCTCGGCTGGAGGTTGGCCAGCCGACGGTCTGCTCGGAAACCTGTGTCGGCCGGATCCGCTATCTCGGCGTCGTCCTCTACGATGCCGACCGCATCGCCGAGGCTGCCGCCACGCCGGACGAGGCGGATCTCTACGAAGCGCAGATGTCGGTGTTTCTCGACCCGTTTAATCCAGAGGTTCAGGCCCAGGCGGCTGCCGACGGTATTGCCCACAACTGGATCGAGGCCGCAAAGAAATCGCCCGTCTGGAAGATGGCGATGGACTGGCGGATCGCATTCCCGTTGCATCCGGAATATCGCACTCTTCCTATGGTTTGGTACGTTCCGCCGCTCTCGCCCATCCAGTCGGCGGCGGAGAAGGGCCTGATCGACCTGGAAGGCGATATGCCAGATGTCCGCTCGTTGCGCATTCCTGTGAAGTATCTTGCCAATATGCTGACGGCCGGAAAGGAAGAGCCGGTGGTTCAGGCACTGGAGCGCATGATGGCGATGCGCGCCTATATGCGGTCAAAAACGATAGATGGCGTGATCGATGAGGGCGTGGCTGCGCGTGTCGGCCTCAGCACGGCGCAGATCGAGGACATGTACCGCACCATGGCGATCGCAAATTATGAAGACCGTTTCGTCATACCTACCGCGCATCGGGAAAATACCGAGGACGCTCTCGACTTGCGGGGCAGTTGCGGCTTCAGCTTTGGCAATGGCTGTTCCGACGGCGACAGCAGCGCCAACATCTTCAACATTCCGGGCAAGCACAAAGTCCCGGAACCGGCGGGGAATTGACCATGATCGCCACCTACAAGGTTCTCAGCGCAGCACTGTCCTATCCCACCGCCGAATTCCAGCACCACGCCCGCCAGTTGCTGATCGCCCTGAATGCGGAAAAGCTGCTGCCGGCCCGGCATCGCGCCGCAGTCGGCATGCTGATAGAGGATATCGCCGCTGCCGACTTGCTCGAAGCACAATCGCGCTATGTCGATCTGTTCGACCGGACGCGATCTCTGTCGCTGCACCTGTTCGAGCATGTTCATGGCGAGTCGCGCGATCGCGGGCAGGCCATGGTCTCGCTGCTGGAACGCTATCAGCAGGCCGGGCTGGACGTTGCAGGACAGGAGTTGCCCGACTATATCCCCCTGTTTCTGGAATTCCTTTCTACCCTGTCGCCGGCCGAGGCGCGAAGCAACTTGGCAGAGCCCGCGCATATTCTTGCCGCACTGGGTGAGCGCCTGCGCAAGCGCGACAGCGCCTATGGCGCCGTGCTGGAAGCCCTTGCCGCCCTGTCGCAGGTGGCGCCTAGCCAGGAGTTGCTGGACATGCTGCGCCAGGTGCCGTCCGACGATCCTACCGATCTGGCTGCACTGGACCGCGCCTGGGAAGAGACCGAAGTCCGCTTTGGTCCCGACGACGCGGCCACAGACGAATGTCCCAAGGTCAACGACATCCTGTCGCGCATGGGGGCGCCGGTGGAAAAGGTGGGCAGCGAACCCAAGGTGGAGGCCGGCACATGAGCCAGGCGATCAACAGTTTCCTCTTTGGCGTCTATCCCTACATCTGCCTGTCGGTCTTCCTGATCGGCTGCCTGATCCGTTTTGACCGCGAGCAATACAGCTGGCGCAGTCAGTCCAGCCAGTTGCTGCGCCGCCGCCAGCTGACCTGGGGCAGCAACCTGTTCCATGTCGGTATCCTGGTAATCCTGTTTGGCCACACCGGCGGACTGCTGACCCCGGTGGTGGTTTTCGAGGCGTTGGGTATTTCCCATACCGCCAAACAGCTGGTCGCGATCGTGGTGGGTGGGGTGGCCGGTATCCTGTGTCTTGTTGGACTTCTGCTGCTGGTGCATCGCCGGCTGTTGGATCCGCGTATCCGGCGCACATCCTCGGCCGCAGATATCGCCGTCCTGCTGATCCTGCTGGCGCAGCTTTTGCTGGGGCTGGGCACCATCTTCGTGTCGCTCAACCATCTGGATGGCGAGGAAATGGTGGCCCTGATGAACTGGGCGCAGCACATCGTGACCCTGCGGCCTGGCGCCGCCGATTTCGTGGCGCATGTATCGCCAGTCTTCAAGACGCACCTGACCTTGGGCATGACAATCTTCCTGATCTTTCCCTTCACCCGTCTGGTGCATGTCCTGAGCGCGCCGGTCTGGTACCTGGGACGGCGCGGTTACCAAATCGTTCGCACCAGAAGACTGGGAAAGGCCTGACATGACGATCCGCACGCCCATCAGGCTCAATGGCATTCCGCTGCCGCCGCAGATGATCGCAGCAGAGGCCCAGCATCATCCGTCCCGGACGCCCGCCCTGGCATACCAGGCGGCGGCGCGCGCCATCATCATCCGCACCTTGTTGCTGGAAGAGGCACAACGTCAGTCCATCACCGTCGAGGCGCAGCTGGTATCGCCCGGCAAGCGGGAGCTGGAGGACGAAGCGCGCATCCGCGCTCTGGTGGAAGCCCGCATTCCCGTGACGGAGCCTGACGAGGCGCAGTGCCGAACATTTTACGAGGCCGATCCGGCCCGCTTTCGCAGCCCGGACCTATATGAAGCCTCGCATATCCTTTTCCTGGCCCATCCGCATGATGCCGCCGCATATGCGACTGCCGCGGCGAAGGCGAAGGCCATCATCGCCGACCTGTCCGTTGTCCCGCACCGTTTCGAGACAATCGCGCGGGAACAGTCGGAATGTGAGTCCCGCGCCAGTGGCGGACGCCTGGGCCAGATCGCGCGCGGAGAAACTGTGCCGGAATTTGAAGAGGCCTTGCGGCTCATGGCGGAAGGGCAGATCGCGCCCGCGCCGGTGATGTCCCGCTACGGTGTACATGTCCTCAGGCTCGACGCGCGTGCCGCCGGGGAGCCTTTGCCCTTCGAATATGTGCAGGAGCGGATCTCCTGCTATCTGGCCGAGAAGGCGTGGCGCCTCGATGTCGCCGCCTACATCGAGGCCCTGATCGGCCAGGCGCAGATCGAAGGCATTGACCTGTCGCCGCAGGCGATGGACGGGACGAAGGCGGCATGATGACACTGGGAGAAATTCTGGGGCAGTTGCATGACCGCGAGGAGGTCTATGGCCTGCTGCTGGAGTCCAGCAATGCAAGCCTGGTTGCGAAGCTGGACGAGAAGGCGCGCGATACAGCCGATGATCCCTGTGGCGTCGCGCTCAAGGCGGTGCACGCCTTCGCAAACCGAGCCGACGACGAGGCTTGGGTCAAGCTTGTCGGTTGCATCCAGGGTTCACAGTCGCCCGCGGGTGCGTGTCTTGGCGAGATGATCACATGGTCCATGACCCGCTAGAGGCCTCCGAGCGCAATGCCCCCGTTCTGGGTGTAATCCTGGTCGGCGGCGCCTCGCGGCGCTATGGCCAGGACAAGGCGATGGCGCGACTGGACGGAATCCCGATGGTTCACCGCG
>CANBZE010000195.1 GCA_947373775.1 Alphaproteobacteria bacterium | reverse complement strand
CAGCAACTCGACATAGGATTGGGCGAACATGCCGGCCAGCGCCAGCTTTGCCGCATCGGCATCCAGCGCCGCCGCCACGCTGGCGCTGTTGGCGCGGTCGATCAGCGCCGCCTGCTTGCCCCAGAAATCCAGCGACCACCGGAAGCGCGCTTCGGCATCACCTACCCACTGCCAGGAGCCGCCAAAGGGCTGCGGATAGAGATAGTCGTTGCTGAGAAGCTGGCGGGTCTCGCTGCCATCGATATTGATGTTGGGATACTGCGCCGTGCGCGCCACCGATAATTCGGCCTGCGCCGCGCGGATGCGCGCCAGCGCGCCCTGCAAGGTGGGGTTGCCGGTCAGCAGCTGCGCCACAAGACGATCAAGCTGGGGATCGTTGAACGCTTTCCACCAGTCCGTCTGCACGGGCGGTGCGGGCGTGGCGCCAAGACCCAGCGAAGACGACTCCACCGGCACCTGTGACGGCGTGGTCGAAGGTGCCGTCACGCAGGCCGCGAGCGGCAGCGCCATCAGCAATGCCAGCCATGTCTTCAAAGCGTTCCCCGGATCGGCGTTGGCGCAAGCATCGCCCGATTCGTCTTAACGCTTTATTTGCCTTATAAGTACTTGAAATCAGACGTTTTTTCGCATCCGGTCGGCTACCGCGATGGCGATGAAGATCACAATCAGGCACAGCGGGATCAGGGCCGCGGTGCGGAACGAGGCCGAAGCCGCCGCGGTCAGGATGTCGTGCAGCTGGGTCCCCTGCGCATTCGCCGCCAGGTTGGCATCGCCGCCGGCCGCCGCCAGCTTGGCCTTGTCATAGACCGCGCCCAGGTAAGGCAGCACCACATAGGTGCAGGCGGCGCCCGCCGATCCCATCAAGCCGAACACCATGGTGCCGCTGCGCGGGTAACGCTCGGCCACCGTCGCCAGCATGGTCGGCCAGAAATAGGCGACACCGAAGCCCCACACGGTCGCCGCGCCCAGCACCGTGGCCGGACTGTCGGCGCTGCCCAGCGCGAACAAGCCCGCGGCGGCAAAACAGGAAGATGAGATCAGCAGCCCGATATTGCCCAGCCGCTTGACCAGCGGCCCGGCGAAATGGCGCATCACGAACATCAAGCCGCTGACATAGGCGAGCACCAGCACGCCGCGCATGCCCACGATCTGGGTCAGCGCCACGTCCAGCCACTGGCCCGGCGCAAATTCGGTGGAGGCGGTGAACATCATCAGGATCACCCACACAAAGATGGTGGGATTCTGGAGGGTCGCTTTCACCATTTCGCCCGGCGTCACCGGCGCGTCGGTTGAGGCGCTGACCGGGGGCAGCTTTTCGCGCAACGCCAGCGCGCCAAAGATCACGCACAACACCGCCAGCGGCACCATGTTCCAGCGCCAGGGCAATCCGGCATGGTCGATGGCCAGGCCGAACAGCGCGCCGCCAACCAGGCCCGCCGGATACCAGGCATGCAGGATGCCCAGCCGCCCGACGCGGTCTTCGGGATAGAGCGCGCTGGTGAGCGGATTGATCACCGTTTCGACAAGGCCCCAACCAAGGCCCTGCACCACCATGCCGATCAGAAGCGCGGTGTATGTCGAGATGCCCAGCGAACCGGCGCTCGCGACGATGGCAAAGCCCAAGGTCATCAGGACGGCTGCGCCCGCCAGCGCCCGGCCGAAGCCGATGCGCGCCAGCACGGCGCTGACCAGCAGAAGCGTGATGGCAAAACCGAGAAAGGCCGCACCCAGCGCGGTGGCCAACCGCTCGCCCGCCGTCGCCGCGCCCAGGGGCGCGAGATATTCGGACTGCATCTGCACGGCGGTGGCCGCGCGCATGCTGACGGCGGCGCCCGCCGTAAACAGCGCCATCAGGGTGACGATGAAAATGCGCCCACGACTTATATTATCGGTCGCTCCGGCTCTCGCCGACGCTCCATACGGCGCCGCATCTATCCCGGAATTCATGGTCTCTCCCATCGCCGGTTTTTGTCTGTTCCGGCCGGCCCCCGGACTCGGACGCTAGCAAAATTGCGCCGCCATGGACATTCCTCTAACCTTGGCCTTATGCCCCTGCACCCCCAGGCAGCCCTTGCCATCCAGCGCGCCGGCGACCTGCCGACCAACCTGTCGCCCGCCGAATTGCGCGCGGCGTATGAGACCCAGCGCCTGACCCTGTTGCCGGAAAAGCCGGACGTGGCGGTCACCTTCCAGCTTTCGATTCCCAGCGACTATGGCCCCATTCCGGCGCGCTTCTATCGCGCCACCAAGGGCAAGGCGCCTTGCCCGCTGCTGGTCTATTTCCATGGCGGCGGCTTCATGCTGGGAAGCCTGGCGCTGTACGACACCACCTGCCGGCGGCTTGCGGCCAATGGCGACTGCGCCGTGCTGTCGGTGGACTACCGCATGGCGCCGGAGACGCAGTTTCCCGGCGCGGTGCTGGATGCTTACGCCGCCACGCGCTGGGCCAGCGACAATGCCGACATGCTGAACATCGATCCGGAAAAGATCGCGGTGGGCGGCGACAGCGCCGGCGGCAATCTGGCGGCGGTGGTGGCGCAGATGGCTTTGGACAGCCACGCGTTCAAAGTGGCGCTGCAGATCCTGATCTATCCCATGACGGACCAGAGCCGTGCCTATCCTTCGTATGAGCGTAACGCCAGCGGTTACATGCTGACCACCGCGGCACTCTACTGGTTCATGGACAATTACATTCCCGATCCTGAAGACCGCAAAGACCCGCGCGCCTCGCCCATGCTGCGCCCCAGCCTGGAAGGCCTGCCGCCCGCGCTGGTGATCAGCGCCGAGTTCGATCCGCTGGTGGATGAGAACGAAGCCTATGCCAAGCGGCTGCGCGAAGCTGGTGTCGCGTGCGACTATGTCTGCTTCCCCGGCATGATCCACCCCTTCTTCACCCTGGGCGGTGTGGTCGAGGATACTGCCAAGGCCGAGAAGCTGTGCGGCGACGCCATGCGCAAGCTGGCCTGATGAAGAAGCTCTGTTTTGCATTGGCCTTGCTTGCCGCATTGCCCGCGCAGGCGCGCGACTTCACCAGCTCGATCACCGAAAGCGACACGGTCCCGGCGCTGCGCCCCGAATTCAAGGTGCCAGATGAGCCGAACCAGCTTTTCTATGTCCAGCGCTCGCCCAATTCCAACAGCGTGATCTATGCGGCAAAACCGGATGCGCAAGGCGCCCCCCAGGACGTCGAAGCCTTCTGGCGCAAATTCAACATCGACGGCAGCAAGCAGCCGCTGAACTTCATCGAACGGATGATGGCCTATGGCGTGAGGGTGCAAAACCGCAAAGCACCCATCACCTTCACCATCGCCGCCCTGCCCGAGCGCAAACTGACATTAGGGATAGACGCGCAGCGTCGTCCCCGGGCGCTGATGCAGATCGGCACCCACACGGTCCAGGTGGCCTATGTCTATCTGCAGGTGGTGGAAGGCGGGCTGATACCCAGCGTGCCGTCACTGGATGTGCTGGGCACCGATATCGCCAGTGGCAAAGCGATCCACGAGCATCTTATTCAGAAATAGCTTCTGAATAATGCGGTGTGTCCGCCAGGCTCGCGCCCAGCCCGCGCCTCTTTTGAATGATGAACAGCGCCCGCAGCACCGCCGTGATCAGCAGCAATGGCGCCAGCCAGCCGCCCAGAAACGGCGCGATGTAACCAAACTCGCCCATCAACTGGAACGCCTTGCTGGAAAAATGCGCCAGGTATCCGGCCAGCAGCACCGTCACCAGCGCAAGCCAGCGCGTCTGGTAGGCAAAATAGATCAGGGACAGGGCCGCACCCAGCAGCGCCATCATGCAGGTGAACAGCGTCTCGCCGAACACGATCTGCAGCCGCGTCTTGTAGCCGGAAAGATCGCGCGACATGATTTGCGCGCGCGATAACTGGTGCAATTCGCCCAAGCTCAGATACTGCGGCGACAGGCCCAGATTGTGCAGCCACAGCGGATCCAGCACCATCGTCACCTGGCGGGTCGCAAACGGTGTCTCGACCTCTTCGCCGGCGGCAGCGGTGCTCAGCACATTGCCCTTGTCGGCGCGGGTGGCATGCCAATAGCGCCCCTGTTCCAGCCGCCAGTTGCCGCCGCCCAGGGGCGACGCCGTCGCGGCGGTATCGACTTCGAACAGGTGCCCGTCGCTGTCCATCTTGTAGATGGTGACATTGTGCAGCTTCAACGGCGGACCATATTCGATCTCGGCCCGCAGCAGCCCGTCCGGCAAGGCGATCCAGTGATTGCCGCCGCTTTGGGCGCGGTCCAGGCGGATGCCTTCACGCCCCAGCTTTTCCTCAATCTGCACATGGATGGCGGCGGGGCGCAGCCACGCATCTACCACGAACAGCGCCACCGCCATGACCAGGCCCGCCATCAAGGCCGGCACCAGGCAGAATATCGGCGAGCGGCCGCTGTTCCAGATCAGCAGGCGCTCGCGCGATTCGGTAAACGCGCTTTCGCTCCACACCACGCCCAGGAAGGTGGCGAAGGGAATGAATGGCGGCAGCAGGTCCGGCAGGCGCAACATCGCCAGCTTGAGCAGGCCCCACACCACCGTCAGCGGATCGCCGGAAAACAGCGCCACCTGCGGCCACAGATCGATGGTGAGCGCGATGGTCATCAGCGCCGCCGACACCATCATGATGTGACGCAGATACGCGCCCAGCATGTAGCGGGAATAGAGCCCCCAGGGCGTCAGATAGACCGCGCGGGCGCCCGGTTTCATGAGCGCCCCAGCTGTGGGCGCACCACGTCATTGTGACGCCATACAATCAGGTTGAAGACAATCACCGCCACCGCGCCATAGAGCAGCAGCACCGGCAACAACGCGCCCGCCACGCTCACCGGCGCGCCG
>CANBZE010000194.1 GCA_947373775.1 Alphaproteobacteria bacterium | reverse complement strand
GGCGTTGGCGACGTTGTCTCCAAGTCGCTGGGCACCTCGAACCCCTACAACATGGTGCGCGCCACGTTCGACGCGCTGAAGAACCAGCAGAGCCCCCGCATGGTTGCGGCCCGCCGTGGCCGCAGCGTGTCGGAAATCCTGGCGCGCCGCGAAGACCAGACCGCGGAAGCGTCCGCTTAATAAGAGTTAGAGAGAAAAAGTCATGGCCGAGAAGAAAGCAAAAGCCGGGAAGACGGTGACGGTGCGCCAAATCCGCAGCGCCAACCGCAAGCCCGAAATTCAGGCTGCGACGTTGCGCGGCCTGGGCCTTGGCAAGATCCGCCGTACCCGTACCCTGGAAGACACCCCGTCGGTGCGCGGCATGATCAACGCGGTCAAGCACCTCGTCGAGATCGTCGAAGAAGGCAAGTCGTCATGAAACTGAACCAGATCGCCAACAATCCGGGCGCCCACAAGCACAAGCACAAGGTCGGCCGCGGCTCGTCCTCAGGGCTCGGCAAGACCTCCGGCCGCGGCGTCAAGGGCGCCAAGGCCCGTACCGGCAATGGCATTTACGGCTTCGAAGGCGGCCAGATGCCGCTGCATATGCGTATGCCCAAGCGCGGCTTCCGCAACATCTTCGCCAAGGATTTTTCCGAGGTGAACATCAGCCGCATCCAGAAGGCGATCGACAACAAGAAGCTCGACGCCAAGGCCAAGATCACCGAAGAGGTGCTGCGCAAGGCGGGTCTCGCCCACAAGAGCAAGGACGGCATCCGTCTGCTCGGCAAGGGCGCCATCACCGCCAAGATCGACATTGAAGTGGCCGGCGTGTCGGCCGGTGCCAAGGAAGCGGTCGAAAAGGCCGGCGGCACCGTGACCACGACCTACGTCAAGAAGGTCTACAACAACAAGAAGGGCGAACCGGGCAAGCGCCAGACGCGCCGCACCGAATCCGCCAAGAAGCGCGAAGCGCGCAAGGCATAAAATTGGACCGTCCCGCCTCGAAAGGGCGGGACGGTATCCCCATATCAGGGTCGGTCCCCGGTTAAGGGGAAACCCCGTCCAGGGGATAAAGTCCGGCCGGTGCGTATCATCGGCGTGTTTCTGGGAGCAGCTTGATGGCGTCCGCAGCCGAACAACTGGCAGCCAATTTCAACTTCGGCTCCATCTCCAAGGCCAAGGAGCTGCGCAGCCGCATCCTCTTCACCCTGGGCGCCCTGATCGTGGCGCGCCTGGGCAGCTACATCCCCATGCCCGGCATCGACCCGGCGGCGCTGGCTCAGCAGATGCAGCAGACCGGCGGCGGCGTGCTGGACATCTTCAACACCCTGTCGGGCGGCGCGGTCGGCCGCATGGCCGTCTTCGCGCTGGGCATCATGCCCTACATCTCCGCCTCCATTATCATCCAGCTGATGACCACGGTGTTTCCCGAACTGGAAGCGCTGAAGAAGGAAGGCGAGGCGGGCCGCAAGGTCCTCAACCAGTACACCCGCTACTTCACCGTGGCGCTGGCGGTGATCCAGGCTTACGGCATCGCGCTGGGGCTGGAGCATTTCGGCGGCGCCGGCCATGTCGTCATCCATCCCGGCCTGATGTTCCGCGTCGGCGCGGTGGTCACTCTCACGGGCGGCACCATGCTGCTGATGTGGATCGGCGAGCAGATCACCAGCCGCGGCGTCGGCAACGGCATTTCGCTGATCATCTTCGCCGGCATCGTGGCGCGCTTTCCCACCCTGATCGTGCAGCAGCTGGAACAGGCGCGCACCGGCGCCACCAATCCGCTGCTGGTCATCTTCTTCGCGGTGTTCACCGTGGCGCTGGTGGGTTTCATCGTCTTCATGGAACGGGCCCAGCGCCGGCTGTTCGTCACCTATCCCAAGCGCCAGGTCGGCAACAAGGTCTATGGCGGCGACTCGTCCCATCTGCCGCTGAAGCTCAACGTGTCGGGCGTCATTCCGCCGATCTTCGCCAGCTCCATCCTGCTGCTGCCCACCACGGTGGCCAGCTTTAACGCCCAGAACCTGCCGGGCTGGCTGCAGACCGTGGTCACCTATCTCAGCCGCGGCCAGCCGCTGTACCTGGTGATGTATGCGGTGCTGATCCTGTTCTTCTCCTTCTTCTACACCTCGATCGTCTTCAATCCGGAAGAGACCGCGGAGAATCTGAAGAAGTACGGCGGCGTCTTCCCGGGCATCCGCCCCGGCAAGAAGAGCGCCCAGTTCATCGACTATACGCTCACCCGCATTACCGTGATCGGCGCGCTGTACCTGACCTTCGTCTGCCTGCTGCCAGAATTCATGTTCTACAAGTACAACCTCAGCTTCTCGCTGGGCGGCACCTCGATCCTGATCGTGGTCTCGGTCACCATGGATACGGTGGCGCAGATCCAGAGCCACCTGGTGGCGCAGCAATATGAAGGACTCTTGAAGAAGTCTAAGTTGCGAGGAGCGCGCAGGTGAATCTGGTTCTGTTCGGGCCGCCGGGGGCGGGCAAGGGCACGCAATCCAAAATCCTTACCGAGAAGCGCGGTCTGCCGCAGCTCTCCACCGGGGACATGTTGCGCGCGGCGATCGGGGCGGGCACGCCGCTGGGTCTGTCTGTGAAGGCCACCATCGCCAAGGGCGAGCTGGTGTCCGACGAAACCGTGATCGGCATCATCGCCGAGCGCTATGACCAGCCCGACTGCAGACACGGCGCGGTGTTCGACGGCTTTCCCCGCACCATCCCCCAGGCCGAGGCGCTGGACGCGATGCTGGCCGAGCGAGGCAAGAAGATCGACCTGGTGCTGGAACTGAAGGTGGACGACGCGGTCCTGCTGTCCCGGGTGGAAGCCCGGATTGCGGCCGGCGGGGTCCTGCGGTCGGACGACACCCCGGAAACCCTGGCCCACCGGCTGGGGGTTTATTACAAGAACACCGCCCCGTTGCTCGATTTCTACCGGGCGCAGGGCAAACTCAAGAGCGTGGACGGCATGGCCCCCATGGAAACCGTGACCGCCCAGGTTGCGGCGGTTCTGGACGGGGTTCAGGCCTGACTTTGGCAGTGCGGCAATAAATCCCGGTCAGGCATTGACGGGGAGGGGGCTATTCCTATAATCCGCGCCCTCGCGACAGTTTTCCTGTCATTTCCGGGCTTTTTCGGGCGTTTTTCACCTCGCCCAGGTCCTGATTTGGCCGGCATTTTGTCGTTACGAAATTTGTTAACAAGTTCAATGGCTTGAAAAGCCTTCGGAGAGCACTGTGGCACGTATCGCCGGCGTCAATATCCCGACCCAAAAGCGAGTCGAAATCGGCCTTCGCTATATTCATGGAATCGGGCCCCATACCGCGCACAAGATCGTCGCCCAGCTGGGGATCGATCCTTCCCGCCGCGTCAGCGACCTGACCGAGTCCGAGGTCATCCAGATCCGCGAAATCATCGACCGTGACTTCATGGTCGAAGGCGACCTGCGCCGCGACGTCGCCATGAACATCAAGCGTCTGATGGACCTGGGCTGCTACCGGGGCCTCCGTCACCGCAAGAGCCTTCCGGTCCGCGGCCAGCGTACCCACACCAACGCCCGCACGCGCAAAGGCCCTGCCAAAGCGATCGCCGGCAAGAAGAAAGTCACGAAGTAAGCCATGGCTGATGACAAGAAGGCGGGCGGCAAGGCCCCCCGCGCTCGCAAGAAAGAGAAGAAGAACGTGGTTGTGGGCGTGGCCCATGTCGCCGCGACCTTCAACAACACGATCGTCACCATCACCGACACGCAGGGCAATGCGATTGCCTGGTCCAGCGCCGGCATGATGGGCTTCAAGGGTTCGCGCAAGTCCACACCGTATGCGGCGCAGATGGCCGCCGAAGACGCCGGCCGCAAGGCTGTCGAGCACGGCATGCGCACCTTGGAAGTTGAAGTTTCCGGCCCCGGTTCGGGCCGCGAGTCTGCGCTGCGCGCGCTGCAGGCCATCGGCCTCGTCGTCACCTCCATCCGCGATGTGACGCCGATCCCGCACAATGGCTGCCGCCCGCCCAAGCGCCGCCGCGTTTAAGGCGAGAGCCGGAGCGACCAGAAATAAAGTTCGGACGTACCCACTAACCCGTCGAACGTATGGCCATGGTCCGACATGGCCGGGACACGATGAGGAAAACACATGTTTCAGAAGAACTGGCAGGAATTGATTAAGCCCGGCAAGCTCAAGACCGAAGGTGGTCATGACGCAGGCCGTACCGCCACCATCACCGCTGAACCGCTGGAACGCGGTTTCGGCCTGACCTTGGGCAATTCGTTGCGCCGCGTGCTGCTGTCGTCGCTGCAGGGCGCCGCCGTCACCGCGATCTCGATCGAGGGCGTGCTGCACGAATTCTCGTCCATCCAGGGCGTGCGCGAAGACGTCACCGACATCGTGCTCAACGTGAAGCTGATCGCGCTGCGCATGCATGCCGAAGGCCCCAAGCGCGTTTCGCTGCGCAAGCAGGGTCCGGGCGAAGTGAAGGCCGGTGACATCCAGACCAGCGCCGACATCGAAATCCTCAATCCCGAACTGGTGCTCTGCACCCTGGACGAGAAGGTGGATTTCCGCATGGAGCTCACCATCGCCACCGGCAAGGGCTATGTCCCCGCCGACCGCAACCGTCCGGAAGATGCGCCGATCGGCCTGATCCCGGTGGACTCGCTGTTCAGCCCGGTGAAGAAGGTCTCCTACAAGGTCGAGAATACCCGCGAGGGCCAGATCCTCGACTATGACAAGCTGACCCTCAATGTCGAAACCAATGGCGCCGTCACGCCGGACAATGCCGTGGCCTATGCCGCGCGCATCCTGCAGGACCAGCTCCAGGTCTTCATCAACTTCGAAGAGCCGCGCGAGCGCGCCACCGAAGAAGCCAAGCCTGATCTGGCGTTCAATCCGGT
>CANBZE010000193.1 GCA_947373775.1 Alphaproteobacteria bacterium | reverse complement strand
GCCTGCTTGGCCGCGAGTTTGGCGCTGGCCGGCATCATCTGCATCAGGCCCCGCGCGCCGGCGCTGGAAATGGCATAGGCATCGAACTCGGTTTCCTGGCGGATCAGTCCCAGCACCAGCGCCGCGTCGGGCGCGGTGCCCGGGCCCGGATAGGACGGCAGGGCGATGAGCGGATGGGTCAAGGCGGGCATGGGCGCGCCGGCGTAACTGGCTGTCTTGGCCAGCCGCACCGCGATCTCCGGATAGCCCCACTCGACCAGCAGCAGCATCAGGCGCTTGAGGTGCCGGGGCGAGGAATAGACTTCCACATCGCGGTCGATGAAGGCGCGCAGGGATGCGGCCTGGCCCAGATCCGCCAGCACCTTGATCTCGGGCATCAACGGATCGGTTTCGAGTTCTGAGGCCGCCGCAGCCTCTACAATCGTGTCGGTGAGATGCAGGGTGGGGGTGGAATCGGTATGGGCCAGCGCGATCTGGCCGTAGAAGCTCTCCGGATAGGCCGCTGCCTGCTTGTAGTGCGCCAGCGCGCCCGCAGTGTCGCCCTGTGCCTCCATGGCGCGGCCGATCCAGTATTGCGCCCGCGACTTGCTGATGGGGCGGGCGACGCCGGCATCCAGCTTCTGGAAATGGGTGAGGGCGGTCGCCGGGTCTTTCAGGAAGCGCAAGGCGATGAAGCCGGCCAGGAATTGCTGTTCGGCGAACTGGTCGCCCGATGCGAAGCCGGCATGCTGCACCAGCGCCAGCGCCTCGCGCGGATCGCCGCCCGACAGGGCGTCACGGGCATGCAGGTTCAATTCCGCCCACCAGCGCCCGGCATGTTCGCGCACCATGGGCGCGGCGGGCACGCGCAGCAGGATGGCATGGGCTTCCTTGTCGCGTCCGGCCACGCGCAAGGCATGCGCCCAATCGAACAACAGTCCAGGATCGGAACTGTCGGCGACCTTGTCCAGCGCGCGTTGCGCCTGGGGCAGGCCGCTCCCGATCAGCGCGATGCGGGCATTGGCGATATCGGCGGCTTGCCCCTCTATCCGTGCCGTGGTGCGCCTGGCGGCGGTGACCTCGCTGCGCCAGAGCAGATTGTCCACCCGGGCGCGATCACTTTCGGCGGTCAGCAGCGCGCCGTCTTTCTGCACGATGGCCAGTTCGACGGGGGGATCAAAGCTGCCTTCGGCCCAGCCCTGGCGAATCAGCGTTGCGCCGCGGGTCTTTTCGCCGGTCTCGACCAGCGCTTCGCCCAGGCGGATCTTGCCGATGGAGGAATTGGGCGCCTTGGCGCCGAACCAGGCCACCAGCGTGGCGGACGGCATCTCCGGCGTGATGGCGGCCTCGGCGCGCGCCTGCAGGGTGCCGCGCAGCGGCCAGGCGCCGGCGCTGCTGGAGGATGCGGTGTCTTTGATCACCGCGTCGATCTCGGCGAAACTCGCGCCGCTGTTCTTGTCCAGGGCGTAGCGCCATTCCAGCAGCCGGCGGGCAGTTGCGTTCTGCCCTTGTGCCGCCAGGGCGCGCCCACCCACCCAGTCGCCGCGGCCTGCGGCCTCGAAGGCGCGGTTGAACAGGTCATGCTCGGGTGCGGACAGGAACCGCAGCCGGCTGGGCCGCGTCCCCGAAACACCAGCACCGGCCGTGCTGCCGTCGGGGATCGGCTGCATCATCACCACATCGCCGTTGCGGCTGAGCCCGGATGGCAGGTTCTGGGCGAAGGCGGCGCCCCCGGCGATCAGGGCGGTGCGAAGCAGCGAGGTACGCAGGATGGACATGGTCATTATTTCAGGGTGCGGCTTGTTGAAAAGCGTGGATCGGCTTAGACGAAACACCGCCACCGGGGCCATAATGGGCCCTTAAAAGGCGGGCAACAATGTGACCGCCCGCAAAAAGAAATCGAGACGACCCCATGACTGCTATCCGTGATCGCATCAAAGGCTCCCTGACCGCCCTGGTGACCCCGTTCAAGAACGGCAAGGTCGATGAGGATGCTTTCCGCGCCCTGGTGGACTGGCAGATCGCCGAGGGTACGCAAGGGCTGGTTCCCTGCGGCACCACCGGCGAATCGCCGACCCTGAGCCATGAGGAACATGCCCGGGTGATCGAGCTGTGCGTGGAGCAGGCCAAGGGGCGCGTGCCGGTGATCGCCGGCGCCGGCTCCAATTCCACCGACGAAGCCATCATGCGCACCCGCCACGCCAAGGAGGTGGGCTGCGACGCCGTCCTGCATGTGACGGGCTATTACAACAAGCCCAACCAGGAAGGTCAGTACCGCCACTTCATGGCGATCGCCGAAGGCGTGGACATCCCGGTCATCCTCTACAACATCCCCGGCCGCGCGGTGGTGGGGATCAATGTCGAGACCATGGTGCGCCTGGCCAAGCACAAGAACATCATCGGAGTGAAGGACGCCACCGCCGACCTGAACCGCCCCAGCCGCGAGCGGCTGGCCTGCGGCAAGGATTGGCTGCTCCTCTCGGGTGAGGACGGCACGGCGCTTGGCTACAACGCCCATGGCGGCGTGGGCTGCATTTCGGTGACGGCCAATGTGGCGCCGCGTCTTTGTGCTGAGTTCCAAGCTGCCTGTGCCAGCGGCGACTATGCCAAGGCGCGGGAATACCAGGACCGGCTGATGCCGCTGCATGACGCCATGTTCTGTGAGACCAATCCGGGGCCGGTGAAGTATGCCGTGTCGCTGCTGGGCAAGTGCTCGGAAGACTTGCGCTTGCCGATGATCGCGCCGGCGGACGCCGCCCGCGCCCAGATCAAGAAGGCGATGCAGGACGTCGGCCTCATCAACTAGATGGCCAAGAAAAAGGAAGACGGCTTCAAGATCATCGCCGACAACCGCAAGGCGCGTTACGCCTATGCCATCGACGAGACGTTTGAAGCCGGCATCATGCTGGTGGGCTCGGAGGTCAAGTCGTTGCGCAACGGCAAGACCACAATCGGGGAATCCTACGCCCACGCCAAGGATGGCGAGCTGTGGCTGGTGAATTGCTATATCCCCGAATACACCCAGGCCAGCCGCTTCAACCATGAGCCCAAGCGCAGCAGGAAACTGCTGGTGCACAAGCGTGAAGCCGCCAAGTTTGCGGCGGCGATCCAGCGCGAGGGCATGACGCTGATTCCGTTGAAGCTCTATTTCAACGCCAAGGGCCGGGCCAAGATCGAACTGGGCGTGGCCAAGGGCAAGAAGCTGCACGACAAGCGCGAGACCGAGAAACAGCGCGACTGGCAGCGCGACAAGGCGCGGTTGATGAGGGATAAGGGGTGAGACGCGACCGGCGGCGCTTAGCGACAGCGTAGCGGCGCGGGCAAATCGATCCAGTGGATCGATTTGAGTGTCGAACGCCGCGAGCTTGGGCGAGCGGCCGGGTGCTAGTCGAGGGAACTGCTGTGAAGACAGCGATGCTTATCGTACTTCTGCTTGGTACCGTCGCGCCGGCCTTGGCGGCCGATGATCTGTCGGCAGATGTGCAGGCCTATGTCGATCGCCGAAAAGCCTGCAATTACTGGCCTTCGGAACATGCCTCCGGCAAGCTGCGCAGGGGTGAAATCGAGCGGCACGTCCGCGAGTTGAACTGCTCGACCCTGGACCGCGAAGAAGCCGTGCTGAATGCGCGCTACAAGGGCAAGCCGGACATATTGGCGGCCGTCGCCGACGCTCATGACGCGATGCCCGACTAAGACTTCTGGCTGATCAGGCCTTCGCCAACGCCTTTGCCTTGCCGACAACATCCTCGAACATCGGCGTGGTCAGGCGGCCGGTGTTGGTGTTGTAGCGCGAGCAGTGATAGCTGGAGATCAGCTTGAACTTGCCAACGTCATAGGCGACGCCATGCTTGAAGGGGTGGGCGCTGATTTTTGCGCCCAGGGTCGTCAGCACGCTGTCATGGGCGATCTTGCCCAGCGCCAGGATCACTTTCACATTCGCCAGCGTCTCCAGTTCCGAAATCAGGAACTGGCGGCAGGTTTTGACTTCCGAAGGCTCGGGCTTGTTCTGCGGCGGCACGCAGCGCACGGCATTGGCGATGCGGCAGTCCACCAGCTCCAGCGTGTCGTCAATACGCTCGTCATAGACGCCTTTGGCCAGGCCGAACTTCAGCAACGTCGCGTAGAGCAGGTCGCCGGCCCAGTCGCCGGTGAAGGGCCGGCCTGTGCGATTGGCGCCCTGGAGGCCCGGCGCCAGCCCGGCAATCACGATGCGCGCGGTCAGCGGCCCGAAGCTGGGCACCGGATCGTTGAACCAGCCCGGATATTTGATGCGGTTGGCGTCGCGAAACGCCTTCAGCCTTGGGCAGAGCGGGCAGTTAGGCGGCGGGCTGGCGGGAACGGGCATCCGCCCGAACTAGCCGCTGTCCGCACGTCTGTCTAGGCGGAGACGTACGGCGCCGGCGCCTTGCCGCCTTCGCGGGCGATCTGGCTCTTCAGGTCTTCCAGCTCGATGAAATTGTCGGCCTGGCGGCGCAGCTCGTCCGCCACCATGGGCGGGGAGGTGCGGATGGTGGAGACCACGCTGACCCGGCGGCCCTTGCGCTGCACCGCCTCGACCAGGCGGCGGAAATCCCCGTCGCCGGAAAAGATCACCACATGGTCCACCCAAGCGGACATCTCCATCACGTCGATGGCCAGCTCGATGTCCATGTTGCCCTTCACCCGGCGGCGGCCCTGAATGTCGGTGAATTCCTTCAGCGGCTTGGTCACCACCGAGAAGCCGTTATAATCCAGCCAATCCACCAGCGGCCGGAGCGGGGAGAATTCCTGGTCCTCGGCCACGGCCGTGTAATAGAAGGCGCGCACCAGCACGCCCTTGCGGGCGAAGAGTTCCAGCAGGCGCTTGTAGTCGATGTCGAAACCCAGACCCTTGGCCGCGCCATAGAGATTGGCGCC
>CANBZE010000192.1 GCA_947373775.1 Alphaproteobacteria bacterium | reverse complement strand
CTGGCCTCGTTCGAGAAGGTCAACGCCAACTTCCAGGAACTGTTCACCAAGCTGTTCGAAGGCGGCGAAGCCAAGCTCACCTTCACCGAATCCGAAGACCCGCTGGAAGCGGGCCTGGAAATCTTCGCCCGCCCGCCGGGCAAGCGGCTACAGTCGCTGGCGCTGCTCTCGGGCGGCGAACAGGCCCTGACCGCCATGGCGCTGATCTTTGCGGTGTTCCTGGTGAACCCCGCCCCGGTCTGCGTGCTGGACGAAGTGGACGCGCCGCTGGACGACGCCAATGTCGAGCGTTTCTGCAAGATGCTGACCCAGATGACCGAGATGTCGGGTACCCGCTTCCTGGTCATCACCCACCATGCCCTGACCATGAGCCGGATGGACCGCCTGTTCGGCGTCACCATGGCCGAGCGCGGCATCAGCCAGCTGGTCTCGGTGTCCCTGGCCGATGCGGAAAAGATCGCGGCGGAGTAGTTTTAGCCGCCCCCTCTGCCCTTCGCATCGCAAGCGCTGCTACGGGCATCTCCCCCGTAAATGCGGCTGCGCCGCACGGGGGAGAAGTGATTCTGGCTCTAAGGGCTTAAGCTGGCTTGGCGTTTTGCCGCGCCTCCGAATTTCCCTTTTGTGTCAGGTATTTGAAGGCGTCTGACATTCTTGACACCCCAAGGGGGCGACCATATGGTCCCCCCGCCTTCGACGCGCCGAAGGCCCGGTTTTGACGGCTTTTCGGACTTTGGGAGACGGTTTTGACGGCTCCGGACCCCGACAGGTTGAACGATCTGGGCAAGCGGCTCGCCGAGCTCCAGACTAGGCAGGCAGCCGGCCCCAAGCGCCAGCCGCCCAGCCAGTCGGGGATCGCATTCCGCTTCACCACCGAACTGGTGGCGTCGCTGGTGGTGGGAGGGGGCCTGGGATGGGGTTTGGACTGGCTGTCGGGCCATTTCGGTTTTCACACCCGCCCGGTCTTCCTGATTGTGTTTTTCATGCTGGGCATCGCGGCGGGCATCCGCAACGTGATGCGCGCGGCAAAAGAGATCAACGCCGAGATCGCAGCTGTGCGGTCTTCGGAAACTGAAGACGGCAAGGAGTAGGTATCCGTGGCGCTTAACCCGATGGAGCAGTTCACCATCAAGCCGCTCATTGCCGAGCCGCTGTTCGCCATTGCGGGCCATCCGATCTATTTCACCAACCAGGCGCTGCTGATGATCATCGTGGTCGTCGCCTCGTCGCTGTTCCTGACCCTGGCGGTCAAGCCGGGACGGCTGGTGCCGACGCGCGGTCAGTCGATGGCCGAGATTTCCTACGAATTCGTCGCCAACATGATCCATACGGCGACCGGCGAAGACGGCCTGAAGTTCTTCCCCTTTGTCTTCACCCTGTTCATGTTTGTGCTGTGTTCGAACTTCTTCGGCATGATCCCCGGAAGCTTCACCGTCACCAGCCAGATCGCCGTCACCCTGGCGCTGGCGTGCCTGGTGATGCTGATCGTGATCATCACGGGTTTTGCCAAGCATGGCCTTCGCTTCTTCATGCTGTTCGTGCCGAAAGCGCCGATCTACATCCTGCCGCTGCTGGTGGTGATCGAACTGATCTCCTTCTGCTCGCGCCCCATCAGCCTTTCGGTTCGTCTGTTCGCCAACATGCTGGCCGGCCATACCCTGCTGGCGGTGTTCGCGGGATTTGTCGTGTCGCTGGGCGCCGCGGGCGGATTTTTGGCGCCGTTGTCGGTGGCGCCGCTGCTCCTGATCGTCGGCATTCTGCTTCTGGAATTCCTGGTGGCGTTCCTGCAGGCCTACGTCTTCGCGATCCTGACCTGCATCTATCTCAACGAAGCCCTTCATCTTCACGATCATCACTAACTCTCAAAAAGGACCTGAAAAAATGGAAGTTGCAGCTGCAAAAATGATTGGTGCGGGCATTGCCTGTATCGCCCTGGTCGGCGCCGGCATCGGCATCGGCAACGTGTTCGGTAGCTACCTGTCGGGCGCGCTGCGCAATCCGGGCGCCGCCGCCACCCAGACCACCAACCTGCTGCTGGGCTTTGCGCTCTGCGAAGCGACCGGCCTGTTCGGCCTGGTCGTCGCACTGATCATCCTGTTCGGCTAAGACTTTGGTCGAGCACGGCGCCACCACTGAAACGACGGAAGCTCCCAAAAAAGAGGGTGGCTTTCCGCCGTTCGACACGACGACCTTCCCCACCCAGTTCTTCTGGCTGGTGGTGACGTTTGCGTTCCTGTTCACCGTCATGTGGCGGCTGGCGGGGCCGAAGATCAACGCGGCCATCACCAACCGCAGGGGCGCCATCAACGGCGCCATTGCCGAGGCGAGCAAGGCCCGTGCCGAAGCCGAAGCGGCCCAGGCCGGTTATGAAGCGGCGCTGTCGGGCGCCCGCGCCCGGGGCAACGCCCTGGCCGAGGAAACCCGCCAGAAGCTGAACGCGGAAATCGCCAGGGCCAAGACGGAAGCCGACGCCAAGGCTTCCGACGCCATGGCCGCCGCCGAAGCCCGCATCGCCGGCACGCGCGAAACCGCCAAGGCGCATGTGAAGACGGCGGCCCGCGACGCCGCCATCGCCATCGTCGAACGGCTGACGGGCGATAAGGTCTCTGCCGAAGACGCCACCGCGGCGTTGGGGAACTGACATGGAAATGCTCCACGAACCGGAATTCTGGGTCGCTATCGGCTTTGTGCTGGTCATCGCTCTGCTCGTCTGGAAGGGCGTGCCGGGCATGGTCGCCAAGATGCTGGACCAGCGCGCCGCGGTGATCGCCGCCGAGCTGGATGAAGCCCGCCGCCTGCGCGCCGAGGCTGCGGCCCTGCTGGCGGATTATCAGAAGCGTGCCGCCGGTGCCGAAGCCAAAGCCCGCAGCATCGTGGCCGCCGCCACCGCCGAAGCCGAGCAGTTCCAGAAGGACTCGCGGATTGCGCTGGAAGCCCAGATCGCCCGCCGCACCGCCGCTGCCCAGGACAAGATCGCCCAGGCCGAAACCGCCGCCCTCAACGAGATCCGCGCCCTGGCCGCCGACAGCGCCGTCAGCGCCGCCCAAAAGCTGATCGCCGCTCGCCTGGACGACAAGCGCGCCAGCAGCCTGATCGCCGACAGCATCAAGGGCGTGGGCGAAAAGCTGAACTAGATTGGTGGGGCGTTAGACCCAAAAAAAGGGCGGCTTTTCAGCCGCCCTTTTTATTTGTTCTGAACGCTACTGCTTTGCTTCCGGATACACGACCCGCAGATGCAGCTCCTTGAGCTGCTTGGGGTTCGCCGGGCTGGGCGCGTTCATCAGCAGGTCCTGCGCCGACTGGGTCATGGGGAACATGGTGACTTCGCGCAGATTTTCTTCGCCTGCCAGCAGCATGACGATGCGGTCGATGCCGGGCGCGGTGCCGCCATGCGGCGGGGCGCCGTGGCGGAAGGCGTTGATCATGCCCTTGAATTTTTCCTCGGTCTCCTCGCGGGCATAGCCGGCGATCTCGAAGGCCTTGAGCATCACGTCCGGATCATGGTTGCGGATCGCGCCCGACGACAATTCATAGCCGTTGCAGACGATGTCGTACTGGTAAGCCTTCAGCCCCAGGATCGTCTCATTGTCGTTCTTGTCCAGCGCCAGGAACTTCTCGCGGTCGAACTGCGGCATGGAAAAGGGATTGTGGGAGAAGTCGATCTTCTTGTCGTCCTCGTTCCACTCATACATGGGGAAGTCCACGATCCAGCAGAACTTGAACTCGGTCTCCGGGATCAGGTTCAGCTCGCGCCCGATACGGGTGCGCGCCAGGCCGGCGATGGTTGCGGCGCGGTCGGCCTTGGCATCGGCACTGAAGAACAGCGCGTCGCCTGCCTTGACCTTGGCGGTCTTGGCCATGTCGGCCAGCGCCGCACCGGTGATGAACTTGGCGATGGGGCCCTTGCCCACCAGCGCGCCGCCCTCGTCCTCGAACTGGATGTAACCCAGGCCCGCCGCGCCTTCGCCGCGTGCCCATTCATTGAGCTTGTCGAAGAAGCTGCGCGGCTGCGGCCCGGCGCCGGGCGCGGGAATGGCGCGCACGGTCTTGTTCTTGAAGGCTTTGAACTCGACTTCGGCGCGGCCGAAAATTTCGGACACATCGACGATTTCGATCGGGTTGCGCAGGTCCGGCTTGTCGGTGCCGTATTTCAGCATCGCCTCGGCATAGGGAATGCGCGGGAACTTGTCGTGGGCAGTGACGGCCTTGCCTTCGCCGAACTCCTCGAACACGCCGGCCAGCACGGGGGCCACGGCGGCGAAGACGTCGTCCTGGGTCACGAAGCTCATTTCCAGATCGAGCTGGTAGAACTCGCCCGGCGAGCGGTCGGCGCGGCCGTCTTCGTCGCGGAAACACGGCGCGATCTGGAAGTAGCGGTCAAAGCCCGCCACCATGATCAGCTGCGTGAACTGTTGCGGCGCCTGCGGCAACGCATAGAACTGGCCCGGATAGCGGCGCGACGGCACCAGGAAGTCGCGCGCCCCTTCCGGTGAGGACGCGGTCAGGATCGGGGTCTGGAACTCGGTGAAGCCCTGGTCGATCATCCGCCGGCGCAAGGACGTGACGATGTTCGACCGCAGCATGATGTTCTTGTGCAGACGCTCGCGGCGCAGGTCCAGAAAGCGATAGGTCAGGCGCGTCTCTTCCGGATAGGTATGATCGCCGAACACCGGCAGCGGCAATTCCTGGGCCTGGCCCTGGACCGCGGCCTGCTCGATGCGCAGCTCGACCTCGCCGGTGGACAGGTCCTTGTTGATGGTCTCGTCGCTGCGGGCGACAACCTTGCCGGTCAGGGTAAGAACCCATTCCGAACGCGCCGTATCCACCAGCGCGAAGGCGGCCGCATCAGGCTCGATCACGCACTGGGTGATGCCGTAATGGTCGCGCAGATCGAT
>CANBZE010000191.1 GCA_947373775.1 Alphaproteobacteria bacterium | reverse complement strand
TGGTCATAGGCCGTGAACGTCGCGCCGCCCGTCTCCGCCAGCACCTTGGTGATGGCTGCGGTCAGCGAGGTCTTGCCGTGGTCAACATGGCCAATCGTGCCGATGTTGCAGTGCGGCTTGTTGCGTTCAAACTTTGCTTTACCCATTTTCGTTCTCTCTTGTCTTTATCGGCTTGCGCCGTTCTCAATCTCTAATCGGCTTTCGCCATTCTCCGAATTCTGGAGCGGGTGAAGGGAATCGAACCCTCGTCATCAGCTTGGAAGGCTGTTGCTCTACCATTGAGCTACACCCGCCTTATTCGACTTCCTCTTCGTTCGACGCCCCGCCAGGGGAAGGTTGGTGGAGGGAGGTGGATTCGAACCACCGTAGACGTAGTCAACGGATTTACAGTCCGTCCCCTTTAGCCACTCGGGCATCCCTCCGGATAGTTTTCCCAACATGGTCAATGGGTTAGAAACCCGATTGCCGGCCGGCGCGTCTGCTTTCACCCGTGTGCGTGCGAACGGGCGAAAAAAATACCTCCAGAAAGGTGTGGCTGCGGATCGCGGGTTATTAGTCAACAGGGGATGACTGTCAATAGTCCTTTTCCCAAGGAAAACCCGGTTTTTCCAAAGGGTTTGGCCAAAGCTTTGAGGGGGTCGGCTTTACCCCTGCCCCCACTTCTTTATAAGCGCGCCATGAGCCCCAAGAATTCCAACAAAGACCGCCGCCATTTCTACCCCAAACCGGGGAAAAAACCCGCGGAAAGGCTGGGCCGGCCCGCCGGCAAGCCCCCCAGCCGGCGCGAAAGCGGGTCCGAATGGCTCTATGGCATCCATGCCGTCCAGGCCGCCCTGGCCAACCCCGACCGCAAACTGGGCCGGGCCGCCCTGACCCCCCGGGCGACCGAAACCATCGGAAAAAAGCTTCTGAGCCGGGTCCAGGTCGAAACCATGGAACCCGGGGCCATTGATCGGCTCCTGCCCCCCGGGGCGGTCCATCAAGGGGCGGCGCTGGAAGCCTGGCCCCTCAAATCCCGCGACCTGAACGAGATCCTGGCCGAACCTGTCCCCGAATCCGCTCCTAAAGGCCGCCGCATCATCCTGGTGCTGGACCAGCTGTCCGACCCGCATAACGTCGGGGCCATCCTGCGCACCGCCGCCGCTTTCAACGTCACCGCCGTGGTGGTCCAGGACCGCCATGCCCCGCCCCAGTCGGGCGCGCTGGCCAAGGCGGCATCGGGCGCGCTGGACATGATCCCCTATGTCGAGGTGGTGAACATCGCCCGCGCCCTGGACCAGTTGGCCGAGATGGGCTTCTGGCGCATCGCACTGGCCGGCGACGGCGAACAGAGCCTGGCCGAGGCCGTGCCGCCCGGCGACGTGGCGCTGGTGCTGGGTTCGGAAGGCGACGGCATCCGCCGCCTGGTGCGGGAACATTGCGAAGCCTCCGCCCTGATTCCGATTTCCAGCACGATGGAGAGCCTCAACGTCTCCAATGCCGCCGCCATCGCGCTCTACGAGTTACGGCGCTCCTAGGGGATAGAGGGAACTTCTCTCCACCGCGGCGGTTATGTCTCCCAGCACGATTTCGGAGGTTTAAATGCGTTCGGTTCTTCTGTGGGCCATCGGCATTCCGCTGCCGATCATCCTGATTATCTGGCTGGTCAGCGGCCACGCCTGATCCTGGCTGACCAGTTTTCTGGTCAGAACAGCGAGGCGACGAGATTCTCGCCGCCATAATCCTCGATATCCACCAATACGCGATAGCCGTCGGCCATTTTCAAACGGCCTGCGGCATCGTGCATGAAGGTGCCGCGATTGCTCATGGTCTGGGTATCGGTGTTGTAGGCGAAGCGCGGCACGGGCCCGCGATAATCGGCACGGATCAACTGATACAGCAGCGCGGCATTTTGCGATGACAGGTGCACGCAGCCGGCGCTGGCGCGCTGGCCCAGCCGCGCAATGTCGTCGCCCGTTGCCGAATGGATGGCGAGACCCGTCTGCAGGCCCTCGCGCTCCCAATTGAAGAACAGCGAATGAGGCATGTCCTGGTCCCAGCTTGCCGAATGATAGGCGCGGTACATGCGCTGGGGATCGATCTGGTAATAGCCGGCGGGCGTGGCGGTGAAGGTACGCACGCCCCGCGGGCTGACCTCGCTGCGCTCACGGCCCGTCGAGGCGGCCCAGTCATACAAAAGATTGAGTTCGCCCGATTGTGTCTTGCGGAAGACATACATGCGCTGCGACAGCGGCCCGCGCTCGGCCTTGCTGACATACAGGAACAGATCGAAACCCAGCAGCATTTCCGGCGTCAGCTGCGAACGCAACCGCATCGCCACGGCGGTGGCGCGGCTGGTAGGAACGGAGTCCAGCGGCGGCTGGGGAATGAAGGACGGCGCATCGTTGCGCGCAATGTCGATATCGGGCAGCGCCATGCTGGGAATTTGCGGCTGCGCCATCTGCGGCGCTGGCGGCTCCGGCAAAGGCGGCACTGGTGCGGATTCCGGCGACAGGTCGGGCAGGATGGTGACGGAAACGCCGGTATCCAGATCGGCGACGCGCTCCTGCGGTGCCGGCGGCGCCAACGCGGATGGCGCCAACGTCAGGCGCACGAAGTTGGAAGGCGGATCGAGACGCAGCACGGGGGCGAGTGCATCCTGCGCCATCTGCGTCAGCATATCGGCACCCTGTGCCGTCTGGCGCGCGATTCTCGGATCGGCCGCCAGGGTCGCAGCCACGACAAAGACCGCCGCCGAAGCGAGGTAGGAAAGAGCCAGAATCCGAAGGGCAGACATGACAGCCGGAAGAGCGCGCGACCTTCCCACTATAGCGAACGCAAAAAGAACTGTCCCGTTCTGGGACAGAACTATCCACCCGCACGATTAACCACGTTGTTGGCTAGTTTTCGCCGAATTTGCCGCCGCGCGACCAGCCGCGGGGCACGATGCGGCCGGCCTGGGCGCGCTCGCCCTTCCAGTCCTTGAGCTCGGACGGCTCGAACAGCTTGTTGTTCTCGTCCTTCAGCCCCGCCTTCCAGGTGAAGGTGGCGGCATCTACCAGCCCGCCATCCTTGTAGCGCTGCAGGTAGACGCCCTGCCCGCGGCCCAGCTCCGGCACCTCGTCGATCTTGAAGATCAGCAGCTTTCGGTTCTCGCCGACGAC
Organism: Alphaproteobacteria bacterium; assembly: GCA_947373775.1. Next base: position 1,751 of record CANBZE010000191.1, on the reverse strand, counting down.
AGCGACGGAATCACCGGCGGCGGGACGGCAGGACACCGCCTCCACACCCGGCTTCACATTCATCACCGACTTGCCCTTCTTGGTCATCGCCACCGCATCGTCTTCACTGGTGATGAAGCCGTGGCCCGACGTGGCGGCAACCAGAAGTTTGCGACCAGGCACGTGCACGAACATGGTGACGATGTCAGCCTCGGGCGGCAGGTCGATGAAGCTGCGGATGGCCTCGCCATTGCCGCGTCCACCCGGCAACTTCGAACCATCCAGCGTGAAGAAACGGCCATCGGTGGACAGCAGCATGATCTGGTCGGTGGTGTGAGCATTGAACCAGAAGCGGGCGCGGTCGCCTTCGCGGTACTTGTCTTCCTTGGACTGGTCTTTGTGGCCTGTCAGGGCGCGCAGCCAGCCCTTGGCGGAGCAGACCACGGTGATGGGTTCGCGCTCGATCCTGTTGGCGTGTTCCTCGACATGTTCGGCCAGTGCCGTCATCTCGGCCACTTCGGCGGCCTTGGCGATCTCGGTGCGGCGTTTGCCCAGCACGGTCTTCTGGCCGAACTTGGCATCGACCTCTTTCAACTCCTCGATCAGTCGTTCCGATTTGAGCTTCTCCGAGCCCATCAGCTTCGTCAGTTCCTTGCGCTCCTTGGTCAGGGCATCATGCTCGCCGCGGATTTCCATTTCTTCCAGCTTGCGCAAACTGCGCAGCCGCATGTTGAGAATGGCGTCGGCCTGCACGTCGTTCAGCGAGAACGCCTTCATCAGCTTGGGCTTGGGCTCATCCTCGGTGCGGATGATCTTGATGACCTTATCCAGGTTGAGGAAGACGGCGAGATAGCCTTCCAGCACTTCCAGCCGCGCCCGAATTTTCTCCAGCCGGAAAGCGGAGCGCCGCTCCAGCACTTCGCGCCGGTGGGCGGCGAAGGCGGCCAGCACCTCTTTCAGGCCCACGACCTTGGGCACCAGGCCCTTGTCCAGCACCGTCATGTTCAGCGGCAGCCGCGCTTCCAGGTCGCTGGTGCGGAACAGCTGTTCCATCAGGATTTCCGGCTCGACCGTGCGGCTCTTGGGCGTGAGGACAATGCGGATGTCTTCGGCGCTTTCGTCATGGATGTCGTCGAGCAGCGGCAGCTTTTTCTGTTCCAGCAGTTCGGCGATGCACTCGATCAGCTTGGACTTCTGCACCTGGTAGGGAATTTCGGTGACAACGATCTGCCAGGCGCCGCGATTGCCCTCTTCCATTTCCCAGCGCGCCCGCACCCGGAACGAGCCGCGGCCGGTCTTGTAGGATTCGGCGATGGACGCCGGGTCCTCGACCAGGATGCCGCCGGTGGGGAAATCGGGGCCGCGCACGAATTTCAGCAGGCTGCGGTCCTGGATGCCCGGATTTTCGATCAAGGCGATGGTGGCGGCACAGAGCTCACCCAGATTGTGCGGCGGGATGGAGGTCGCCATGCCAACCGCGATGCCGTTGGAACCGTTGGCGAGCAGGTTCGGGAAGGCGGCCGGCAGAACCACCGGCTCCTGTGTCTCGCCGTCATAGGTGGTGCGGAAGTCCACGGCATCTTCGTCCAGCCCCGCCAGCAGCGCGGCGGCAACTTCAGTCAACCGGCTTTCGGTGTAGCGCATGGCGGCGGCGTTATCGCCATCGACATTGCCGAAATTGCCCTGCCCATCCACCAGCGGATAGCGCACCGAAAAATCCTGGGCCAGGCGCACCAGCGCGTCATAGATCGCCTGGTCGCCATGGGGATGAA
>CANBZE010000190.1 GCA_947373775.1 Alphaproteobacteria bacterium | reverse complement strand
AAAGTAGGCGCGCTGCATACAAAGAATAAGGCCGCGGCTTGTGAAAGCCGCGGCCTTTTATTTCAGGCGATCTTTAGAAATTGTCGCGGGACCGTGCCGCAGCCGTGGCTTCGGCATCGCGCAGGCTGTCCCCTTCGGGACCATCCAAGGCCGTCTCGGCTTCCTTGCCCAGGTTGGGAATATTCGCCTTGTTCTTGGCGACAAAGGCGGTCTGGTCGGAATCAAACTTGCGGGTGGCGGCGTAATCGCCTTCGCCCACGATCTGCTTCTTCTTGGCGGACTTCACTTTATTTTTGGTCGCTCCGGCTTTCGCCGACGCTCCTGCCTTCTTGGCCGGCGCCTTCTTGGCGGCCGCCTTTACAGTCTTCTTGGCCGTTTTTTTGGCCTTCGTTTTCTTGGCGGACTTCTTCGCCGCCTTCTTGGCTTTCTTTGCCTGGGCCCCCTTCTTGGCCTTCACCGCCTTCTTCTTGCTCGCGGCTTTCTTCTTTTTCTTCGCAGCCATGTCATTCACTCCATGGTTTTGATGTGACGCAAAAACTTTACGCGCCTTCGCGCCAATGCGCGAGCGCAAGCTTCGTTCCGAAAATCATTTCTTTTGTGACACGCCGCGCGCCAGACGCTCCTGCGCACCGGCTTGGGCATGTTGCCCGGGCCACTCCCCCCGCCTAGCATGGGCCGATGACGGGGCTCTATCTGGAAGACTTTCATGTGGGTCAGCGCTTTACCAGCGGCACCCACGCGCTGGATTCCGCCCAGATCAAAGCCTTCGCCGCCCGCTTTGATCCGCAGCCCTTCCACCTCAGCGAAACCGATGCGGACAACAGCTTTTTCCAGGGGCTCGCCGCCAGCGGCTGGCACACCGCCTCCATCACCATGTCGCTGCTGGTCAAAAGCGGTATGCCCATCGCCGGCGGATTGATCGGCGCGGGCGGCGAGATCACCTGGCCGCGCCCCACCCGCCCAGGTGACATCCTGCAGGCGATGAGCGAAGTGCTGGCGGTGACCCCGTCCCGCTCCAAGCCCGAGCGCGGCATGATCACGGTCCGCACGGAGACCAAGAACCAGAAGGGCGAAGTGGTACAGGTCCTGACCAGCAAGATGCTGGTCTGGCGGCGGCCTTAGCGGAACGCGAGCGCCGCATTCCGCGGCGCGACCCTCAGCATCCGACAGCTTCCTTCCCCCGCGAGCGAAGCGACGAGCGGGGGAAGGTGTCGCAGCGAGGGTGAGTAGCGGCAGCGTGCGAACGCGGAGCCGACCCGAGCTGTGACGGATGGGGGAAACAATTAAAGCGCTCTTGCGGCGCCGCTTTCGGCGCTGTGGCGGATGCGGGAATCCTCCAGGTCCAGTTCGCGCTCGATACGGCGGCGGGCGTCGTCGCTGATCTCGCCCCGGTAATACAGCTCGGCGATGCTGGCGCGCTCGGCACCCAGGAATTGAAGCTGCAGCGCCGCGCTGGCATTGCTGATATCGCCGGTCGCCAGGTCCTGGCAGGCGGCGACGAAATAGGCGCGGCGGTCCTGGTTGCGCCGCCGCAGCGCCGACACGGTTTCGGGCGCCGCCACCGCGCCTTCCAGCGAATCCAGCCGCGCCAGGGCCGCATCGATGCTGGCCAGCCGGGCGCTGATTTCCTTTTTCTTGTCGGTGTCGGCTTCGCGCCGGCCATGCTCGGCGATGCCCAGCATCCGGATCACCCAGGGCAGGGTGAAGCCCTGGCCCACCAGGGTCACCAGGATCACCGAGAAGGTGATCAGCAGCAGCAAGCCGCGATGGGGGAACTCCCCGCCGTCCGCCATGATGGGGATGGACAAGGCCGCCGCCAGCGACACCACGCCGCGAATGCCGGTGAAGGCGATGATGAAAATCCCCTGCCAGGGCGGCAAGGGATCGTGCCGCGCCAGGGCGGGTACAAGGCGGGTGGCATAGGTCACCGCGAACACCCAGATGAACCGCACCGCGATGATGACCACGCAGACCAGGGCGCAGGCCAGCGCCAGGCTTTTCCATTGCGACAGGTCCAGCGTATCAGCGATGACGCGGGCCTGCAGGCCGGTGATCAGGAACACCAGGCCCTCGATCAGGTAGATCACCAGGTCCCAGACGAAAAAGCCTTGCAGGCGCGTGGCCGGCGAGATGAAACGCGGGCCGTTCCAGCTGACGTAAAGACCGCAGACCACCGTGGCCAGCACGCCCGATCCGCCCAGGCTTTCGGGTATCCAGAAGGCGACAAAGGGGGTCAGCAGCGCGAACACCATCTCCACCCGCGGCTCGCCGGCCCAGCGCCGCAGCACCAGCGCGCCCCTGCCGATCACCAGGCCCCAGACAATTTCGCCCGCCACGATAGCCAGGAACTCGCCGATCGCGGCCGGCAACGAGAAGGTGCGTCCCATCGCCACCGCGCCCACCGCGAAGCTGAACAGGATCAGGGCGGTGGCGTCGTTCACCAACCCTTCGCCTTCCAGGATTGTGAGAATGCGGTTGGGCAGGGCGAAACGCCGCGCGATCGCCATGGGCGCCACGGCGTCGGGCGGCGACACCACCGCGCCCAGCACAAAGCCGACGGCCAGCGGCAGGCCCAGCAGGTAATAGGATACTCCCGCCACCGCCACGGCGGTGAAGATTACCGCGCCGACGGCGAGCAGCAGGATGGGCCGCAGATTGTCGCGAAAGCCGCGCCAGCTCATTTGCACGCCCGCGCGATAGAGCAGCGGCGGCAAGAGCAGGCTCATCACCAGTTCGGGACGCAGCTCGATGCGCGGCATGCCGGGCAGAAAGCTGATGGCCAGACCCAGCATCACCAGGAAGATGGAGATCGGAATGTTCCAGCGCTGCGCCGCCAGGGCGGCGAAGCCGGTAATGGCGACAAGGGCAAAGCTGAGGAGAAGTTCAGGCAAAAGCATGGAACTCAGTTTGCTGCTGCAAGGCAGCGAGAGCAACCTCGCTGTCGCCCGCGTCGCAGCATCTTGATGCCACTGCGCGATTTTTCGGAAATCAAAGTGGCGCCGCGGCGCAGGTGACCGCCCTTGCCGAATTCGTCCGTCGCCAAATTTGGCGAAGACTTGCCGCGCATCCGGACCTTTTCGGGCCCATTTTCGCCACACTGTCGCATGACGCTGCGTGGGTTCCGGGGCAGAAACATAAGGAAAAAGCGATGCAGAAATTGAAGACCGCCATCCTCACCTCCGCCATGGTCGCCGCGGCCATCAGCCTGGGGGGATGCGCGACGCGTGATTACGTCGATCAGCATGTTGCCGTCGTCGATGCCAAGACGCAGGCGACCCAGTCCGAGGTGGACCGTCATACCACCCAGCTGGCCCAGCTTGACCAATCCACCAAGGAAGCGCTCGATCGCGCGACCGCGGCAGGCAAGCTGGCCGAAGGCAAGTTCCTCTACTCCATGGTCCTGTCGGACGACTCGGTGAAGTTCAAGGCCGCCAGCGCCAAGCTTTCGCCGGAAGCCCAGCAGCGCCTGACCGAATTCGCCGACAAGCTGAAGACCGACAACCGCAACGTCTATCTGGAAATCCAGGGTCACACCGATGCGCGCGGTCCGGAGAACGTCAACCAGCGGCTGGGTGAAGAGCGCGCCGAAGCCGTTCGCGTCTTCATGAACCGCCATGGCGTGCCGCTGAACCGCATGTCGGCCATCTCCTATGGCAAGGAAGATCCGGCAGGCAGCAACAAGACCCGCGTTGGCCGCGCGCAGAATCGCCGCGTCGTGCTGGTGGTGATGTCGTAAAACCGGCGCCTTCGAAGATTGATGGGGCCGCGCCGTGTGACGCGGCCCTTTCTTTTTTGCGCTATCGCTTCAAACCCAGCAGGTCCGACCAGCGCCAGGCGCCCGCGCCGATGGCGAAGCGCGTGCCGCCATCGGCCAGCGACAGCACCACCGTGCCGTGCATGGTTTCATTGCGGCAGGATTCCGTTGAGAAGGCGACTTTCCACATGATCGCCTGGCGCACCGCCGACAGGCCCTTGCCGTCCTGCGCGCCGGACCGCACCCAGTCGCCATTCCACATCAGAACCGCCTTGCCCTGACGTCCTGCGTCCGCCACGGCCGTGCGCACCAAGGGATCGTTGCGCAAGGCCCGCTGCACCATGCGTGCCGTGTCGCAGCCGCCGCCCCCGCCGCCCGCGCCATCCTCGCCCGCGCTGGCCGCGCCGGAGAGCTGGGCCTCGCTGAGGATGTCGGAATTGTCGACCGGTTCCGGCGAGGTGACTTTCACAAGGATCGGCATGGGCGTGGGCCGCGCCATCGGCGGCGGCGCCTGTTCTGCTGCCGCACTCTCGTCCGGCTTCGGCGGGCCGGGGGGCTCGGGCGCCTTGGCGAGGGTGATGATCGTGAGGTGCGGTTCAGCGTCTGGTTTTTTGAGTGGTGCGCCGGCACGGGGCCAGAACAGGGCAGTCAGCACCGCCACATGCAGGGCGGCGGCGAAGCCCCAGCCCAGCGCGCGATCGCGGCGGGATCTTGGCTTGTGGGCGATGCTGGCTTGCGGGCGCTCCATTGCGGAAATGGAGCATGGACCCAAGGCAAGACCATGGCGAGATCGCGCCAAAGTTCCTTGCTGGTGTTCCAGTTTGGCGCGGCGGGCTTGCCTGCGCCATTTTTTGCGCATGCGCAAAAAATGGCGCACCCGACAGGATTCGAACCTGTGACCTCTGCCTTCGGAGGGCAGCGCTCTATCCAGCTGAGCTACGGGTGCCTTGGGCCGAGGCTATAAAGAAAACGGGCCCGCCTTGCAAAGCGGACCCGTTTTTTTCAGGTAAACCAGACGTTGAGGCCTACATCCAGGATGCGACGCCGCCGTGACCAGAACAGGTGCCCTGGCGGTTCTTGTAGGTGACGGTGGTGCCGTCCTTGCACTTGGCCGAGCCGCCACCGGCAGGCGCTGCCATCTTCATGGAGCCGCTGGCCTTGGCGGCAGGCTT
>CANBZE010000189.1 GCA_947373775.1 Alphaproteobacteria bacterium | reverse complement strand
CGCCCTTCGTCTACAAGATCAAGAAAGGCTCGACCACGCCGGAAGTCTTCATCGACGCCAGCGCCGAGGGTCCAGGCACCTTCTTCTTCGGCCAGCTGGTGGACGGCGACACGGTGTGGAGTTGCATGCTGACGCCCATCGCCGGCGTCACGCCGGTGGCCCGTCACACCGCCCTGATCGGCAGCGACTTCAAGACCGGCAAGCGCAAGCTGCGCTGGGAGCTGCCGGGCGCCAACACCACCTGTAACGACTTCGCGGTGGGTCCGGACAAGGCGCTGTATATTTCCGACACCGGCAACGCCAAGATCTACCGCCTGGCGCCCGGCGCGCAGAGCGCCGAACTGTGGCTGGACAATCGCCTGGTGACCGGCATCGATGGCCTCACCTTCCTGAACGGCACGCTCTATTACAACAGCGTGTTCTTCAACAATCTCTACCGCGTGCCGGTGGACGCCAACGGCAAGGCCGGCAATCCGGTGCAGATCTGGATGGACGCGCCGGTGAAGGGCATTGACGGACTACGCACCACCAAGGACGGCAAGATGCTCCAGGCCGAGACCGGCTCGGGCAAGATCCACCTGCTGACCATCAATGGCGACACCGCCCATGTGACGGTGATCAAGGATGGCCTCAAGCAGCCGACCGGCATGGACCAGTCGGGCGACACGATCTGGATCGCCGAGCGCGCCGCCGGTCAGGTCGTCTCCATCCCGATGCCGAAATAGCCCCTCCGGCCTTCGCACCTGACGGTGCTACGGCCACCTCCCCATATGCGAGCGCGCTTCGCGCGCGCATGGGGAGGTCGTGGGGCGGCCTGATTCGGGCCCGATCGCCTTCTTTTTGGTCAGGGGGGAACTTTTTGGGGTTTGAGACCGTACGGTTAAGGGCTTGTTAACTGTCCTGGGTGCATCCTCCCCTCGTCTTCCTTGAAGACACCCCACCATTACCCAACGCCTTGGGGCCGGGATCACTCCCGGCCTCATTTTTCTTTGTGGGGGTGGGATATAGGCGGTTAAGCCCGCAAATTTCCCGCTTGGTTTGGAGAGAAGGACGCGCTAATACCCGCGTCCTGTCGCGTTCCTCGGTAGCTCAGTGGTAGAGCAATCGGCTGTTAACCGGTTGGCCGCAAGTTCGAATCTTGCCCGGGGAGCCATTTTTCCACACATGACAAAAGAGTCGCTGGACAGGCCCAGGCCGCTTGTCTGAAGTGCGCCTGGTTCCTTTCCATCCGAGTCCCATGTTTCGCACCCTGATTGCCATTGTCTGCTGTGCCGCCTTGTCGGCGCCTGCTCTCGCCCAAGACAAGCCGATCTCGGTCTACTTCCAGCCCACGCGCGACTTTCGCCTGAACGACGTCATCACCACCGCCCTGACTCAGCCGCCGTTCGTTCTGGCGACCAAGCCGGTCCCCGGCGCGCTGGTGGTTTCGATTCCCGGCCGGCTGGAGATCGCGCATGGCCGCATCAGCGGCACCACCTGGAGCTTCGACGTGGTCTTTACCCGCGACGGCAGTTCGCGGGGCCAGAGCGTCCAGAGCTGTAACGAGTCCAAGATCAGCGATTGCACCGACCAGCTGGCCGCTGACGTGAAATCCGCCGCCGGTGTGGCGCCCTAGCGGGCGCGCCCGCGCAGCAGCCCGCCATCAGACCGCGCCGCGGGCTTTGCCCGTGCGTCGATCACCACGCGCTTTTCGAACTTGCCGCCCACCGCGCCACCCTGCTCGATCCGCAAATTCTTGTATTTGAGCATGGACGTCATCACGCCGCCGGTGCGCACGAAGATGCTGTCGCAGATGATGTTGGCGTCGACCTTGCCGAACACGGTCAGGTTGCGGCAGAAAATTACGCCGTTGACGCGGCCGGTCTTCTCGATGGTGACGTTTTCGGCGAATACAAGGCCCTGGACCTGGCCGTGGATGAAGGCATTGCGGGCGATCAGCTTGCCCTCGATGCCCGAATATTCATCGATGATGGTGAAACCGTTTTTGCCGCCGGAAGCCTTGCTGGGAGGAAAAGCCTCCCAGTCATATTCCGCAACCTCGTCCTCGCGCTGCGGCACGTATAAAGATGAGCAATCGTAGGTCACCGGAGCGGCACCTATGGATCAGGATGGGATCGAAAGACTGTGTTATTCGGCGCCGGTCTTCAGGACCACGACCTTGGGGTCGCTGATCTTCTCGATCGTGCCTGCCAGTTCGCCGCCCTCTTCCACCATGATCTTGGAGTAGCTCACCGAACCAGAGATGCTGCCCGTCGAACGCACCACCAGCTTGGACTGGACGATGAGATGGTCGCCCACCGCGCCGCGCACTTCGGCGGTTTCCACGCTGATCTGGCCGGAGACGTTGCCGGTCTGGCCGACAATCAGGCTCTTGGCCTTCAAGGTGCCTTCGAACTTGCCGTCCACCGAGGCGCAGCCCGGCACCGTCATGTCACCTTTGAACTGAACGCCGGCACCGATGAAAATCGTGCCTTCGGATTCATTGTCCACAATCTTGTTGTCCATGAATGCCCCCAACTGTCCCAGCCGCAGAAATGCACGGCCGGGTAACCCTAAGCGGGGGGAAAGCATGGTTCAAGAAGCTGTATACGGCATGCTTAACGGCTGGGCGGGAAAAAAGACAAACAAAATCAATGCGCCTTGCGTTTTTTGGCCGGGGCGGCGGCGCCCTTGGCCTTCAGGCTCTTCCTTAGTGCCGCCATCAGGTCGATGACATTGTCGTCTTCCACCGGCTCGGCTGTGACCAGCTTCTCGCCCTTCTGCTTGCGGCGGATCAGGTCGCGCAGCGCATTCTCGTAATGGTCCTCGAACTTCTCCGGTTCGAACGCCCCTTCCTGCTGCTCGGTGATCCTGCGGGCGATCTCGATCATCTGCGTTGGGTTTACGCCAAGGTCACGCGCTCGCTACTGCCCATCCTGAAAAAACTGGCGGCGAAATAAAGCGCTGCTATTGTCGCGGCCATGAAACACTTCGCCGCCCTGTTGCTGTTGACCACCTCGCCTGCTTTGGCGGCGCATCAGGACTGGACCGTGCGCCACCAGCCGGACCGCTTCGTGGACCGGGTGATGATGGAAGCCTGGGCCGATGCCGACAAGGGCGCGGCACGCATGCAGCTTTACTGCGATACCGAAAGCGGCTTCCGCGTCATGTTCATGCCGCACCGCGACCTGATGCCGGAAGGCTCCGCCAGGCTGGTGCTGAAGATCGATGATGCCAAGCCGCTCAACCTGGACGGCGACGCCTTTGGCGATGACACGACGGATGTGGTGACGGTGCACAACACCGGCCGCATCCAGCGCGCGCTGTCCACCGCCCGCCATGTCTCGGTGCATTATGTCGGAATCAGGGGCGCTTCGGGCGATGACGCCTTCACCTTCGGCGATCTTTCGGTCGAACGTCAGACCTTGATGAAAGTCTGTCCCGTCAGATAACGACGGACAGGCCGAGCGCGAGCATCAGGCCCATCACCGCGATGATGGTCTCCAGCACCGACCAGGTCTTGAACATGTTGGGCAGATTCATGCCCATATATTCCTTCACCAGCCAGAAGCCCGCATCGTTGATGTGGGAGAAGAACAGCGATCCCGCGCCGATCGACAGCGCGAGCAGCGAGGGATTGAGGCTGGGATCGGCAGTCACCGTCGCCGCCATCAGGCCGGACGCGGTGACGATGGCCACGGTGGCCGAGCCGGTGGCCAGCCGCATGATCACGGCGATGAACCAGCCCAGCAGGATCGGGCTCAGCGCCACCATCTGCGAGGCATTGGCGATCACCGCCCCCAGTTTCACGTCGATGAGCATCTGCTTCAGCGCGCCGCCGGCGCCGATGATCAGCATGATGGCCGAGATCGGCGGCAGCGCATCGCCCAGCAGCTTGCCCACCACCTTGGTGTCCTTGCCGATGAAGAAGCCAAAGGTGAACATGGATAGCAGCACCGCCAACAGCAGCGCCACGATGGGATGGCCGATAAAGGCGAACAGCAGCCGCACCGGATGGCCAACCGGCAGCAACAGGTCGGCGGCCGTATGGCCCAGCATCAGCAGGATGGGAAACAGGATGGTGAAGATGGTGACAGTGATGGACGGCGGGCGGTACTGGTCGTCCTTGTGCGTCAGTCGTCCCACCAGGTCCACCGGCGGCGCGGCGCTGGCCTTGGGTGCGATCCACAAGGTGAAAAGCGGGCCCGCCACGATGGCGATGGGAATGGACATGAGCAGTCCCAGCGCCAGCGTATGGCCAAGATCCGCATTCAAAGCGCTGATCGCCACCATGGGACCGGGATGCGGCGGCACCAGCGCATGCACGATGGACAGGCCCGCAAACACCGGCAGTCCGGCCAGCAGATAGGGATTGCCCTTCAGCCCGCCAGGATTTTTCGCCAGCTGCGCACCGACATTCAGCACAATGGGCATCATCAGCACCACGCCAGCTTCAAAGAACAATGGCAGGCCCAGGATCATGGCCACCGCGCACATCGTCCAGGGCACCATGCGCGGACCGCCGAATTTCAAAAGGCTGGTCGAGACACGATCCGCGCCGCCCGAGCTGGCGAGCAATTCGCCGAACATCGCGCCCAGCGCCAGCAGCATGCCGACATCGGCCAGGGTGTTGCCAAAGCCTTTGGCGAAGCTTGCCAGCACCTGGGCGGGGGGTGCGCCGGCCCAAAGCCCCAGCACCAGCGCGCCAATCACCAGCGCGGGAAAAGGATGAAGCCTGAAGCGTGCGATAGCGACAACCACCGCCAGGATGACGGCGACGGCGATACCCATCAATGCCAGATCGTGCTGCGACATGGATCCCCCCGGACCGCGACTCGGCCGGGACTTCCCAGTCCGATACCGGACGCTAGCACATTGGTTGTGGAGGCAAAGCGTTTCGCGCATCCGGCGCGCAAGCAACGGGCAAAATCGAGTTAACCGCGGCCGCGATAC
>CANBZE010000188.1 GCA_947373775.1 Alphaproteobacteria bacterium | reverse complement strand
GCATGGCGGTTTGGGCCGCCACCTTATTGCGCGTCGGGCTTGGGCTTTGCGACATCGGTAACCAGTCCGATATGGGTGAAACCGCTGGCGGCGAGGATGCCCATCACTTCCATCACCTTGCCGTAATTGGCCTGGGTGTCGCCGCGCACAAAGATGCGCTGGTTGTAGCCGTTGGAGGCGATGGCGGTGAGCTTGTCCACCAGGGCGGCTTCAGGCACCAGCTCCTTCTGCAGGAAGATGGCGCCGTCGCGCCGCACGGTGATGGAAAGCGGCTCGCGGTCCTGGCCCAGCGCCGGCGCCTTGGTCTTGGGCAGGTCCACCGGCACGCCCACGGTGAGCAAGGGCGCGGTGACCATGAAGACGATCAGCAACACCAGCATCACGTCGACGAAGGGCGTGACATTGATTTCCGCCATGACGCGGCGGCGCATCCGGCCGCGGCCGCGCGAAGAGGTATGCTGGATACCACCAGCCATCAGCGGGCCTTTTCGTCGAGCTGGCGCGACAGAATGGCGGAGAACTCGTCCGCGAAGGCGTCGAGCTGGTTCACATAGCGGCCGATCTCGGCCACGAAGCGGTTGTAGAAGATGACCGCCGGAATGGCCGCGAGCAGGCCCATCGCGGTGGCGAACAGGGCTTCGGCGATGCCGGGCGCCACCACGGCCAATGTCGTGTCATGGCGCGCGGCGATGGCCGAGAAGCTGTTCATGATGCCCCACACCGTGCCGAACAGGCCGACAAAGGGCGACACCGAACCGATGGTGGCCAGCATGCCCAGGTTCTTCTCGATGCCGTCCACCTCGCGCAGGATGGTGACGCTCATCGCCTTTTCGATGCGCTCCTTGACGCCGCCCAGCATGGACTCGCGCAAGGGGTTGGTGCCTTCAAAGGCGCGGCGCCATTCGCGCAAGCCGGCGATGAACATGGCGGCCAGGGGATGATCGTTGCGGGCGGCGAACTGCTGATAGAGTTCGTCCAGCGACTGGCCCGACCAGAACAGCTTTTCGAACCGCCGCGCCTTGCGCTTGAGGTTCGACAGTGTGACCAGCTTGTTGAAGATGATGGTCCAGGACCACAACGAGGCCAGCAGCAGCAGGATCATCACCGCCTTCACGATGATGTCGGCGCGCATGAACATCGAAACGATGGAGAAGCTGCCCAGCACGTCGCCGGCCGATCCATTGCTGGCGACGGCGCCTGGCGGCGGCGCCAGGGACTGGGATTGGGCCGGAGGACCGACCGGGGCTGCGATCGGGGCGCTCTGGACGCCCTGTGCGAGCGCCATGGTTGGGGCGGCAACCAGAATCAGGAAAGCGGCGGCGATCTGCTTGATCATGGAAAAACCTTTTGGCGCCAATGGACTATGACAGGTTCATGGCCCGGGATGGTGGCCGGAATATGACGAATATTCTCAAGTTTCTTCCGCGGTCACGTATGGCGCAAGAGTCTCGAGCACGTTTTTGGGCAACCTGCATAACTTCCCCGTTAACGTGATCATGCAGGCTTCGATCCGCCCTTCCACCAGCAGCGTATCGCCGCAGAAGATTTTCTGGACCACGTTGATCCGCGCCCCGGATACGCCCGTCAGCACCGAATGAACCGCGATCTGGTCGTCCAGCCTAGCGGGTCGATGATATTCCACGGCGATGCGGCGCAAGGCCCATGCCGACGGCTCTTCATCATTCAGGTTGGCGCGGGAGATGCCGGCAGTGCGGAAAAACTCGGTGCGGCCGCGCTCCATGTAGCGCAGGTAATTGGCGTGATAGACCACGCCCGACAGGTCGGTGTCCTCGTAATAGACGGCGACCGGCAAGATGTGGGTCTTGCCGTCGAACGTCCCAAGGCCTTTCAAATCAGTCATCCTCGTCGCCCGTGAAAAGGCCGGTCTGGGCGGCAGATTGGGCGGGCAAAGTTAACCCCAGATGATCAAACGCGGCTTTGGTCAGCATCCGGCCGCGCGGGGTACGCTGCACCAGCCCCTGCTGCATCAGGTAAGGCTCGACGATGTCCTCGATGGCGTCGCGCGCCTCGCCCAGAGCGGCGGCGATGGTCTCGATCCCGACCGGGCCGCCGCCGAAATTCTCGGCAATCAGAGTCAGATAGCGGCGATCAAAGGCATCGAGCCCCTTGGCATCCACTTCCAGCCTTGTCAGTGCTGCATCGGCGGTTTTGGCGTCCACGGAGGCATGCTTGGCCACGGCGGCGAAGTCGCGCACCCGCTTGAGCAGGCGCCCGGCGATGCGCGGGGTGCCGCGGGAGCGGGCGGCGATCTCGCGCGCGCCGTCGCGGGTCAGGTTGAAGCCCAGCACCTTGGCGCCGCGCTCGACGATCGAAAGCAATTCATCGGGCGTATAGAAATTCAGCCGCACCGGAATGCCGAAACGGTCGCGCAGCGGCGTGGTGATCAGGCCCGAGCGGGTGGTGGCGCCCACAAGCGTGAACGGCGCCAGTTGGATCTTCACCGAGCGCGCCGAAGGTCCCTCGCCGATCACCAGATCGAGTTCGTAATCCTCCATCGCGGGGTACAGGATTTCCTCCACCGCCGGGTTGAGGCGGTGGATTTCGTCGATGAACAGGACGTCGCGCGGTTCCAGGTTGGTGAGGATGGCCGCCAGATCGCCGGCCTTGGCCAGCACCGGCCCGGAGGTGGAACGGAAATTGACACCGAGCTCGCGCGCCACGATCTGCGCCAACGTCGTCTTGCCCAGGCCCGGCGGGCCGTGAAACAGCACATGATCCAGCGCTTCGGCGCGCGCCTTGGCGGCATCGATGAAGATGGAAAGATTCTCCCGCGCCTGTTGCTGGCCGACAAAATCGGCCAGCCGCTTGGGCCGCAGCGAGGCTTCCAGCGTGTCGTCTTCGGTACGTTCTGGAGTCACTACACGATCATTGGCCATAGCTTGATCCCGGCCGCTCGCCCAAGTTCGCGGCGTTCGTCGCTCTCGCAGGTCCACTGGACCTGCCCACACGCTTCGCGTGCCGCTCCTTACTTTCCGTCATCGCGCCATGCCCTTCAACGCTTCGCGGATCAGTGCGCCGGTTTCGGTTTCTTCGCCCAGTGCTTGCACCGCACGCGCCACCGCTTCGGCAGCGCGCACATCGCTGTAACCCAGATGCACCAGCGCCGATACCGCTTCGCTCTCAGGCCCACGCGGGGCGCGCAACACAGCGATAGCGCCACCGTCTTCGGCGCCCAGTATCATGGACGGCACCTTGTCCTTCAGTTCGGTGGCGATGCGCAGCGCCAGCTTGGGGCCGACACCGGGGGCGCGGCCGATCATCGCCTTGTCGCCCAGCGCCAGCGCGCGCTGCAGGTCGCGCGGCGACAAGGTGGACAGCACCGCCAGCGCCACCTTGCCGCCGACATTCTGCACCGTCTGCAACAGGCGGAACCATTCGCGTTCCTCGGCGCTGCCGAAACCGTAAAGCTTGATGGCGTCGTCGCTGACTTTCATCTCGATCATCAGGCTGGCGGGCGCACCCGCCGATAATCGCGACAAGGTCGTAGCCGGGCACTGCACCAGATAGCCGACACCGTTCACATCCAGGATCACCGTATCGTCGGCGATGGAATCCACGATACCGGTCAGCTTGCCGATCATGATGCCGCCACCACGATCCGCGCGCGCGTCGTCGACAGATGGGCATGGGCGATGGCGCAGGCCAGGGCGTCGGCGGCGTCGGCTTGCGTGACGCCGCAGGCCGGCAACAGCCGCTTGACCATGAACTGCACCTGCTCCTTGCCGGCATGGCCCGCGCCCACCACGCTTTTCTTGATGTGGTTGGGAGCATATTCGGCGATCTCCAGCCCGGCTTGCGCCGCCGCCAGCAGCGCCACGGCGCGGGCATGGCCCAGCTTCAGCGCGGCCTGGGGATCGCGGGCGACAAAGGCCTGTTCGACGGCGATGGCGGCCGGCAGATGCTGGGCGATGATCGCCGCCAGTTCGCGGTGCAGGGTCATCAGCCGCACTCCCAGCCCGGCGGCCGGCTTGGTGGCGATCACGCCATGGGCGACATGGGACAGGCGCGAGCCCGATACATCGATCACGCCCCAGCCCATCTGGGCCAGGCCCGGGTCCAGGCCAAGGATGCGAATCGTCAGGCTCATAAAGGGTTTGTACCCTTTATGTTCGGGACTGTCCTAAGCGAAACCCCAGCCAGCCTTAAAAGATCAGCGGCAGACCAGCGAGCCGTTGCGGTTTTCCGCCTGGTTGCTGGGGCAATTGCGCATGTCCAGCACGGTGGAATTCATGCGCCCGTCTTCGGTGCGGCACTCGGCCTGGAAGACACTCCCGCGCATGCCGCCGCCGCGGCAGGACTGTGCCCAGGAACCACCCGGCGCGCCGCCGCCAAAGCCCTGGCCGCCACCATAGCCGCCGCCGTAGCCGCCACCGCCACCAGACATGATCTGGTCGGCACGGCGCATATCATCGTCATTGCAGCGATTGGCGTTGTTGATGCGCTGGCCGCGCCCGCCATATTGGACCACGCACCCGCCGCCTACCGTGACGATGGTGCTGCCGTCGCGCATGGGAATGGTGTCGCCGCCGCGTTGGGCCGACGCCGCGCCCGCGGACAGGATCAAAATGGCAGAGGTGATCGCAAAGGTGATTTTCATGGCAGGCCCCGGATGTTTTCCCCGGGGCACAGTGTGAGCGCGAATGTTACAGAACGTCAAGAAATGACGCGAAGTCAGCCGGCCAGTTTCGCCATGAAGGCGTCACTAAACTCATAGTTGCCATAGACGTTTTGCACATCGTCGTGGTCATCGAGGACTTCGATCAGCTTCATCAAGGTCTCGCCCGCGTCGTCGGGGACGGGCACCGCGTTCTGGGGCCGCCACACGATGGCGGCGCTGGCGGGTGCGCCCAGCCTGGCTTCCAGCGCATCGCGCACGGTGGCGAAGTCTTCCATGCCGGTGAGGAATTCATGGCC
>CANBZE010000187.1 GCA_947373775.1 Alphaproteobacteria bacterium | reverse complement strand
CGGCTGCGCCTCAATCCGCGCGCCCGGCGCATGATCGTCAAGGTCAATCCCGCCACCGGCGAAGTCAGCGTCACCGCGCCGTCACGCCGCGGCCTGGCGCATGCGCTGGATTTTGCGCGCGGGCAGCAGGACTGGATCCGGGGCCAGCTCGCCAAGGTGCCCGGTCCGGTGTTGCTGGGCGCCGGCGTGACCATTCCCTTCATGGGCACGGCGCACGAAATCCGCGCCGCCGCCAAGGGCCCTGCGCCGGTGTGGGCGGAAGATGGCATCATCTGGGTGCGCGGACGCGAAGCCCATGCTTCGCGGCGGGTACAGGATTTCCTGAAGAAAGAAGCGCGCAAGGTGCTGGAAGCGCGGGTGCTGGAACATGCGCCCAAGCTGAATGCCAAGCCGGCGCGTATCACGGTGCGCGACACCGCCAGCCGCTGGGGTTCCTGTTCTTCGGGCCGCTCGCTGTCATTCTCCTGGCGGCTGATCCTGTCGCCCGATTTTGTGCTGGACTATGTGGTGGCGCATGAAGTGGCGCATCTGCGGGAAATGAACCACAGCCCGCGCTTCTGGGCGCATGTGAAAAGCCTGGTGGCCGATATCGATGCGCCGCAAGATTGGCTCAAGCGCCACGGCCGCGAGCTTCAGCGTTACGCGGTGAAGGCCTAGATCAAGTCCCGCCGAACAGGCCGTTCAGCAGCCGCTGGAAGGTATCCGGCTTGGATTTTTCTTCCGCCGCGGGTGTCGCCTGCTCTGTCGCGGGCTGCTCGGCCGAGGCCATCAGCGCGCTTCCCGTCAACGGCCGCACCGGCAAGCCCTGCTCGGCGTCCGTCATAAAGGCATGGAACATGCGCGCGGGCAGGGTGCCGCCTGTGGCTTTGACCATCGGCTTGTTGTCGTCATTGCCAATCCACACGCCGCACACCAGGTCGGCGGTGAAGCCGACAAACCAGGCATCGTGGAAATCCTGTGTGGTGCCGGTCTTGCCGGCCGTGGGCCGGTCTTCCAGACGTGCCGCCTTGCCGGTGCCGGTGGCGGTAACCTCGCTCATCAGCCGTGTCATCTGCATGTCGTCCTGGGCGCTCATGACCGCGCCCGCGCTTGATGCCTTGTTCTCGTAAAGAACCTTGCCGGAGCGGGTCTTGATCCGCAACACGCCGAACGGGGTCACGCCATTGCCCCCATTGGCGAAAGGCGCATAGGCGCCCGTCAGTTCCAGCGGTGTCACGCCGGAGGTGCCCAGCGCCAGAGATGAAACTTCCATCAGGGGTGAAACGATGCCCAGCCGCCGCGCCGTGCGCGCCACTTCCCTGGGCCCCACTTCGGCGGTGAGCTGGGCAGCGACCGAGTTGGACGATTCTGCAAAGGCATCGATCAGCGGCATCCGCCCCTTGAAGTGGCCTTCATAGTCGGTGGGCTTCCAGCCATGAATGTCCACCGGCCCGTCATTGACCATGTCGTCGGCCGAATGGCCGTGTTCCAGCGCCGTGAGATAAACGAAGGGCTTGAAGGCGCTGCCCGGCTGGCGCACCGCGTCGGTGGCACGGTTGAAGCCCGATCCGCCATAGGTCCTGCCGCCCACCATGGCGCGCACCGCACCGTCCGGCGTCATCGCCACCAGCGCCGCCTGATGGGCGTTGAACTTTCCACCTTCACTGTCCAGGCCGGTGGCGATAGCGCGTTCGGCCATGGTCTGGGTATCCAGGTCAAAGCTGGTTTCCACGATCAGCGGCTCATTGGTTGGGCCGACCGCCTCATTCAGGTGCGCCATGATCCAGTCGGCGAAAAAGCCCGAGCTTGGCGTCGCATTGGCGCGCACGATGCGCGGGCGCGTTGCTTCGGCCTGGGCGCGGCTGTTTCCGTCGATGATGCCGGCATCCTGCATGGCCTGCAGCACCACGCGGGCGCGCTTCAGGCCGGCATCAATGTCGGATAGGGGGTTGTAGCGGGCGGGCGCCTTGACGCTGCCGGCGGTCATCGCCGCTTCGGTCAGGCTCAGCTCAGAGGCATGCTTGCCGAAAAACTTCTGCGATGCCGCCTCGATACCAAAGACGCCGGCGCCGAAATAGACGCGATTGAGATACAGGGTCAGGATCTGGTTCTTGGTGTAGCGATGTTCCAGATACAGCGCCAGCATGGCTTCCTGCACCTTGCGCTCGAAAGTGCGGTTGGGCGACAGGAACAGGTTCTTGGCCAACTGCTGGGTCAAGGTCGAGCCGCCCTGGACAACATGGCCGGCCATCGCGTTTTGAAAGGCCGCACGGCCCAGGCCGATGGGATCGATGCCCAGGTGGGAGCGGAAGCGCCGGTCCTCGATGGCGATGAAGGCGCCCGGAACATAGTCCGGCAGATCTTCGGCGCGCACCATCGCGCCCTGCGTCAACCCGCGCCGCGCGATCAGGCGGCCATGGTCGTCCAGGATGGTGACGTCCTGCGACGGGCCGCTGACCATCAGGTTGCCGACATCGGGCAGGCTGGAGAGGAAGTGCGAAAAGAACAGTCCGCCGAAGATCACGCCCCAGGCGCCCAGCATCATCAGCACATAGGGCCAGGTGGCGCGCGCTTTGGACCGGGCCGGGGATTTGGCAGGGGCTTTCGCCCGCTTGGCTGTTTTGTGCGGCAACGGCGCAACGTCAGCCTCGGGCGCGCGGCTTTTCTTGCGCGACCGGTAAATGACGGGTTTTGCGGGTTTTTTGCCCATGCTCCGGTTTTACGACCGGTTGGTTAACGGCCGTTAAACAACGGTTTCCATGGGCCCTGCCATGGGTCAGGCGCTGAGCCGGTAACCGCCGCCTTCGGTGAGCAGAATCTGGGCCTTGGCCGGATCCTGCTCGATCTTCTTGCGCAGGCGGTAAATGTGGGTTTCCAGGGTGTGGGTGGCCACCAACGGGCCATAACCCCACACTTCATGCAGCAGAATATCGCGCGGCACGGTGCCGGCGCTGGCATGCAGGAACTTGAGGATATTGGTTTCCTTCTCGGTCAGCCGCACCTTGCGGCCTTCGGCCTGCAGCAGCTTGGCGGAGGGATGGAAGGTATAGGGCCCGATCCGCACCGCCGCGTCATTGGCCGGGGCATGATGGGTATTCAGGGCGTGCAGCCGCTGCAACAGGGTGGAAAAACGGAATGGCCGGGCCAAGCATTCACTGGCCGTCGCCGCTTCGCCATCGGTCAAAAGCAGCACGGGGCAGGACAGGCCTTGCCCGCGCAAAGACGCGGCAAGCTGCTCGCCGTCATCAAGGCCGATGATGGCGAAGGCCAGCGGTTCGCGCATCGCGTCCCGGACGCCCTGCGCATTGGCGGCCGTCACCACGTCATAGCCTTCATGCGCAAGCTGCTCGGCCAGGCCGGCGCGCAACACATCGTCACTTTCGGCCAAAAGAATTCGGATCGGCATGCGGTCACGGGGGGTTGGGGTGACGAAGATTAGCCCGGCCTGGGGCAAAGCGGCAAATATTGCCGGTTGCATCCGGTCGTACGCGGATGAAATTCCAGCAATAGCGCCGAAAAATTCTGGCGTGACGCTTGCTTTGTACAGGTGCGATGAGCGTCTACAGCCCCGTCTATCATGCCATGATCAGCTCCCCGGTGTCCGGGGTCGGCGAATCCGTGACCGTGACCGCGAACAAGACCGCGTCTTCAGACACGGCATCTTCGGACGCCGGCAAAGGCGAGGACTTTTTCCATCACATCCTGGATGTGATCAATCCGCTGCAGCACCTGCCGGTGGTCGGCACCATCTATCGGGCCATCACCGGCGAACATATCGGCAGCATCGAGAAGATCGCCGGCGACACGCTGTATGGCGGGTTGTGGGGCGCGGTGAGCTCGATCGCCGATGTGGCGTTCGAAGGCATCACCGGCAAGAGCTTTGAAGATACCGCCATGGCCTGGATCAAGGGCGATGACAAGACCCAGGTCGCCAGCGTCAAGGTCGGCGTGCGCGAAACCGCCTTGAACATGCCGGCGCTGTCCGCGGACACGCCGTCGCTGCCGTTCCAGGATGTGTCTGTGGCCGCCGCCGCCGCGCCTGTCGCTGCCGGCCCCGACATTGCCGCCCTGACCAGCGCCCTGTCGTCCAAGGGCGTGGACAACGACACTGCCAGCCGCGCGCTGTACGCCTATCGCCGCTCGATGGGCATGCAGCCGGTGTTCGCCAGCGTCAACTGACGCTATAACACGTCCATGAATCTCATCGTCACCTCGGACAAGGACGGCGCATGGCTGGACTGGGGCGCGGGCAAACGCCGCGCCGCCATCGGGCCGGGCGGCATTGCCATCAAGCGCGGCGAGGGCGACGGCATCACCCCGCGCGGCACTTTTCCCATCCGCGAAGTCTTTTATCGTGCCGACCGGGTGAAGAACCTGCAGATCGCCTTGCCGCTTTGGAAGATCGCCAAGGATGACGGCTGGTGCGATGCGCCGGAGGATCAGCTTTACAATCGTCTGGTGAAGCTTCCCTATCCCGCCAGCGCCGAGAACATGTGGCGCGACGATCATCTCTATGACGTGGTGGCGGTGATCGGGTTCAATGACGATCCGGTTTATCCCGGCAAGGGCAGCGCGATTTTCCTGCACTATGCCAGGCCCGATTTTTCCCCCACCGCCGGCTGCGTGGCGCTGAAGCGCGAAGACCTGGTCGAAGCGCTGGAGCAGCTTGTGCCCGGCGATCAGATCGTAATTGGCTGATCTTCTTTTTTGCGCGTGCCGAAGATCGCGGTCCCGACCCGGACATGCGTCGCGCCGAATTTCACCGCCAGCTCGAAGTCGCTGCTCATGCCCATGCTAAGTTGCGAAAGGCCGTGATCGCGCGCCAGCTTTGCGAGAAAGGCAAAGTGGGGCGCCGCATCGTCATCGGCGGGGGGGATGCACATCAACCCTTCCAGCGGCAAGTCCAGCTTGCGCGCCTGGGCGATCAGTGCGGCGGTCTCTGCCGGCGAAACGCCGGCCTTTTGC
>CANBZE010000186.1 GCA_947373775.1 Alphaproteobacteria bacterium | reverse complement strand
CGAGCATATGCCTGCGACCTTGGCGGCACGCGATATCCTGGCTCAGTCTTCCAACATCGGTACCTCGCAGATCGCGCTGCGCAGCGGCGCGGCGCGCCAGCGCGAATTCCTCGTCCACATGGGCATCCTCAAGCCGCTGAAGAGCGAGCTGCCGGAAACCGCGCGGCCGCTCTTTCCGCCCAGCAGCAACTGGGGCGACATCGCCACCGCGACGATCGGTTTCGGCCAGGGCATTTCGGTGACGCCGCTGTCTTTCGTCACGGCCGCTGCGCAGGTCGTGAATGGCGGCCGCCGCATCGTCCCGACCTTTGTAAAGCAGGAGTCTTCCGACCTGCGCGGCGAGCAGATTATCCGCCCGGAGGTTTCCGAGCAGATGCGTGATCTGCTGCGTTATGTCGTGACCAATGGATCGGGAAAGCGCGCCGATGTCGTCGGTTATGACGTGGGCGGCAAGACGGGTTCGGCCCAGGTGCCGGGGCCGGGCGGCCGGTATATTCCCCATGCTCTGCGCACCAGCTTTTACGGCGTGTTCCCGGTGCATAATCCCCGCTATGTCGTGTACATCCTGCTGGATCAGCCGCACGGCACCAAGGCAACCGCCGGTTTCGCTCTGGCCGGCTGGACGGCTGCGCCGGCCGTCAGCCGCGTCATCGCCCGCATCGCCCCGCTGCTGGGCGTGCCCAATGTCATCCCGCCGACCAAGCTGGCCTCGCAATGACGCCACAATCGGATTCGACAATGGCGGGCAT
This sequence comes from Alphaproteobacteria bacterium, assembly GCA_947373775.1. The sequence goes on along the minus strand of CANBZE010000186.1, from coordinate 4,206 downwards.
GAAAGGCTTTACGGGCCTCACGATAACGGGTCTGGCAAGCGACAGCCGCAAGGTCAAACCCGGTTATCTGTTCGCCGCCTTGACGGGCACCAAGACCGATGGCGCGCGCTTTGTGAAAGACGCGGTGGCGCGCGGCGCCGTGGCGGTGCTGGGCGCGCCGGCCATCGCCGATGACGTGGCGGCGCTGGGCGTGCGCTTCATCCCCGACGAGAATCCCCGCGCCGGCCTGGCGCGCTATGCCGCCGCCTTCTTCGCCAGCCAACCCGACATCGTCGCCGCCGTCACCGGCACCAAGGGCAAGTCCTCCATCGTCGCGTTCCTGCGCGAAATCTGGACAGCGCTGGGCAAGCCGGCCGCCAGCCTGGGCACTGTCGGCGTGGTCGGACCGAACGGCACCATGCCCTTGGCGCACACCACCCCCGATCCGGTGGAGATTCACGAATTGCTGGCCAGGTTGAAGGCCGATGGCGTGGACCGGCTGGCGATCGAGGCTTCCAGCCACGGGTTGGACCAGCATCGGCTGGACGGCGTGACGATCAAGGGGTGCGGTTTCACCAACATCACCCGCGACCATATGGATTATCATCCCACCTTCGAGGACTACATTGCCGCCAAGCTGCGGCTGTTCTCCGAAGTGGTCGCTGATGGTGGCGTTGCGGTCATCAATGCCGATGCCGATCATGCGGAGCGTTTCATCGCCGCGGCGCAGGGGCGCGGGCTGACCTTGATCACGGTTGGCCGCAAGGGCGACACCATCCGGCTGGATCGGCGCGAGGATCGCGGCGGCGCCCAGGCGCTGACCCTGCATTATCAGGGCAAGATTTATTACGTTGAACTGCCGCAAGCCGGCGCTTTCCAGGCATCGAACGCGCTGGTGGCCGCGGGGCTTGCCATTGGGCTTGGCGAAGATGCCGCCAAGGTGTTTGCCGCGCTGGAGCATCTGAAGGGTGCGCCCGGCCGGATGGAGAAGGTCGCCTTCGCCGCATCGGGCGCACCGGTCTATGTCGATTACGCCCATACTCCTGACAGCCTGGAAAAAGTGCTGGAGGCGCTGCGCCCCCACACCGCGAACCGGCTGCATGTGGTGTTCGGCTGCGGCGGCGACCGCGACAAGGGCAAGCGTCCGCTGATGGGCGCGGCGGCCGTCAGCCACGCGGATGACGTGATCGTCACCGACGACAATCCCCGTACCGAAGATGCGGCCACCATCCGGGCAGAGATCCTGGCCGCGGCGCCGGGCGCGCGCGAGATCGGCGACCGCGCGCAAGCCATCCGCACCGCCATGGCCGATCTGAAGACCGGCGACGTCCTGATTATCGCCGGCAAGGGCCATGAGACCGGCCAGTATATAAAGGGCGAGGTGTTTCCCTTTTCGGACCGCGAACAGGCGATTGCCGCCGCGCTGGCTCTGGGAGGCCGCGCGGCATGAGCCTGTGGTCGCACCTCGAAGCCGAAACCGCCACCTGCGGGCAGGCCAGCAAGCCTTTTGCCGTGAACGGCCTGTCGATCGACACCCGCACCCTTCAAGAAGGCGACCTGTTCGTCGCCTTGAAGGGCGACAATCGCGATGGCCATGATTTCGTGCGCGCCGCGTTCGAGGCCAAGGCCGGCGCCGCGCTGGTCACCCATGCGCCGGACGGCGTAACAGGTGCGCTGCTGACCGTCGGCCATACCCAGCGCGGGCTGGAAGACCTGGCGCGCGCGGCCCGGGCCCGCAGCAATGCAAAGATTTTGGCGGTCACCGGCAGCGCGGGAAAGACCACCACCAAGGAAATCCTGGCCCTGGCCTGCAACGCGCTGGGTCGCACCCATGCCAGCGCCGCCAGCTACAACAATCATTGGGGCGTGCCGCTGTCGCTGGCCGCCCTGCCACGCGACGCTGAATATGGCATTTTCGAAGTGGGCATGAACCATTTCGGCGAGCTGCGGAACCTGGCCAGTTTTGTGCGCCCGCATGTGGCGCTGATCACCACCATCGCCCCCGCCCATCTGGAATTCTTCGGCAATTGCGAATCCATCGCCGATGCCAAGTCGGAGATCTTTGAAGGCTTGTTGCCGGGCGGCGCGGGCCTGATCCCCTCCGACAGTGTCTATGCAGACCGCCTGAAGGCCCGCGCCAAGCAGGCGCAGGTGTCGCGCATCGTCACGTTCGGGGCCAAGGGCGACGCCAGGCTGATTTCCTTTGCACCCGATGGCGCAGGCATGCGGGTCAAGGCCGATATCCTGGGCGTGGCGGTGGATTGCCATGTCGGTGCGCCGGGCGAGCATATCGCCCAGAATGTAGTGGGCGCGCTGACCGCCATCGCGCTGCTGGAAGGCAATGTGCTGAATGCCGCCGCTGCCCTGAAGAAGTTCACCGCCCTGAAAGGGCGAGGGGCGCGCTTCGACGCGAACGGCATTTCGGTCATCGACGAAAGTTACAATGCTAATCCCGCTTCCATGGCGGCGGCGCTGGCGCTGCTGGGCAACGCCAAGGGCCGCAAGATCGCCGTGCTGGGCGACATGCTGGAAATGGGCGAGGGCGGCATGGTCCATCACGCCGGCCTGGTCGCCCCGATTGACGCCAACAAGACCGACCTGGTGTTCGCCAGCGGCACGCAGATGAAGGCCTTGTGGGACGCGCTGCCGGCATCGCGCCGCGGCGGCTATGCCGAAACTTCCACTGCCTTGCTGCCGATGGTGACCAAGGCGTTGAAAGCCGGCGACACCGTGCTGGTCAAAGGCTCCAACGGCGCGCGCATGTCGGTGATCGTGGAAGCTCTCAGAGAGAAGGGCGCCTGATGCTTTATTACCTGTCGCTTCTCACCCATACCGACCAGCTGGCCTTCTTCCGCCTGTTCAAATATCTCAGCTTCCGCGCGGTGGGCGCCATCGTCACCGCGCTGATGATCGCCTTCATGATCAATCCCATGCTGATCCGCTGGCTGAAGGTGAAGCAGGGCAAGGGCCAGCCGATTCGCGCCGACGGTCCCCAGCGCCACATCCTGGAAAAGGCGGGCACCCCGACCATGGGCGGGCTGCTGATCCTGATCCCCTGGATCAGCTCCACTGTGCTGTGGGCCAGCCTGTCCAACCGCTATGTCTGGATCGCGCTCTTGGTGACGGTCAGCTATGGCCTGCTGGGCTTCCTGGACGACTATTACAAGGTGACCAAGCGCACCTCGGACGGTCTTTCGGGCCGCAGCCGCCTGCTGATCGAGTTCGGCGTGGCGGCGCTGGCCACCTGGCTGATCATGCAGTCCGAGATCCCGGCTTTGTCCGGTGCGCTGGCGGTTCCCTTCTTCAAGGCGGCGCTGTTACCGCTAGGCTTGTTCTTTTTGGTGGTCGGCGTCTTCGTCATCGCCGGCGCCGCCAATGCGGTGAACTTCACCGACGGGCTGGACGGGCTGGCCATCATGCCGGTGATGATCGCGGCCGCCGCCTTTATCCTGATCGTCTATCTGGTAGGCAACGAGAAATTCGCTGCCTATCTGCAGATTCCCTACATCGAATATTCCGGCGAGCTGGTGATCTTCCTGGCGGCGCTGGTCGGCGCCGGCCTGGGATTCCTTTGGTACAACGCCCCGCCCGCCGCCATCTTCATGGGCGATACGGGTTCCTTGCCATTGGGCGGCGCGCTGGGCGTGGTCGCGGTGTCGGTCAAGCATGAGATCGTGCTGGGCCTGGTCGGCGGGCTGTTCGTCCTGGAAACCGTCTCCGTCGTGGTGCAGGTGGTTTCCTTCAAGCTCACCGGCAAGCGCGTCTTCCGGATGGCGCCCATCCATCATCATTATGAACAGCTGGGCTGGACCGAGCCCACCATCGTGATTCGCTTCTGGATCGTGGCGGTGGTGCTGGCGCTGCTCGGCCTCGCAACCTTGAAGCTTCGCTAGATGATCCCAAGCCGCGCCTTCGCCAATCGCACTGTCGCCATCTTCGGCCTGGCCCGCACCGGGCTGGGCGCGGTGCGCGCGCTGGTGGCCGGCGGCACGCGGGTGATCGCCTGGGACGATGACAGCAACGCGCGCGATCTGGGCGGCCAGGAAGGCGCCGAGCTGATGCCGTGGCGCGAATGGCCGTGGGAGAGCATCGCCGCGCTCATCTTGTCGCCGGGCGTGCCGCTGACTCATCCCAAGCCGCACGGCGTGGTGGAACATGCCAATCGCGCCAAGGTGCGCATCATCGGCGATGTCGAACTCTTTGCCCATGAAATCCGTCCCGATCCGA
>CANBZE010000185.1 GCA_947373775.1 Alphaproteobacteria bacterium | reverse complement strand
GACGCGCGTGGCGCTCGCCTTGGCGCAGGCCGAACAGCCCGACAGCCGCGTCGCCCGCGCCCAGGAATTCGCCCATGCGCTGGCGGGCCACAAGTTCCTGCCGGCGGGACGCATCCTGGCCGGCGCGGGCACCGGTCGCAGCGTGACCTTGTTCAACTGCTTTGTGATGGGGACCATCGAAGATTCCATGGACGGAATCTTTTCCGCCCTGCGCGAAGCGGCGCTGACCCTGCAGCAAGGCGGCGGTATCGGTTACGATTTCTCCAGCCTGCGGCCCAAGGGCGCGCTGGTTCAGGGCGTGGGCGCGGATGCCTCCGGTCCCGTCTCCTTCATGGATGTATGGGATTCGATGTGCCGCACCATCATGAGCGCGGGCTCACGCCGCGGCGCCATGATGGCGACTTTGCGCGTCGACCATCCCGACATCGAGGATTTCATCACCGCCAAGCGCACCCAGGGGCGGCTGTCCAACTTCAACTTGTCGGTGCTGGTGAGTGACGCCTTCATGGCGGCGGTGAAGAATGGCGCCGACTGGAACCTGAAATTTGGCGGCCGTGTCTATCGCACGGTGAAAGCCCGCGCGCTGTGGGACATCATCATGCGCGCGACTTACGACCATGCCGAGCCTGGCGTGATCTTCATCGACCGCATCAATAGCCAAAACAATCTGGGCTATTGCGAAACCATCGCCGCGACAAATCCCTGCGGCGAGCAGCCCTTGCCGCCTTATGGCGCCTGCCTGCTGGGGTCCATCAACCTGGCCAAGCTGGTGCGCCAGCCCTTCACCGATGAAGCCGTCCTGGACATGGTCGAGCTGGACCGGCTGGTCGGCAGCGCGGTGCGGATGATGGACAATGCCATCGACGTGTCGCGCTTTCCCCTGGACGCCCAGGCGCAGGAAGCGCGCGCCAAGCGGCGCATCGGGCTTGGGGTAACGGGGCTCGCCAATGCGCTGATCCTGTGCAAGACGCGCTATGGTTCGCCGCAAAGTCTGGAACTGACCCGCACCTGGCTGGCCGCGGTCAGCCATGCCGCCTATCGCGCCAGTGTGGAATTGGCCAGGGAAAAAGGTCCTTTCCCGCTGTACGACATGAATCCGTATCTGTCGCGCCCGCATATCCAGGCGCTGCCGCAAGACATCTATAATTCCATCGCCGCGCACGGCATCCGCAATGCGCTGCTGACCTCGATTGCGCCCACCGGCACCATCTCGCTGTTCGCCGACAATGTCTCCAGCGGGATCGAACCGGTGTTTGCGTTCAACTATACCCGCAAGGTGTTGCAGCCCGATGGCAGCAAGCGCGAGGAACAGGTCAGCGATTATGCCTTGCGCCTGTTCCCGAAGATGTTCGGCGCCGATACGACCTTGCCGGATTATTTCGTCACCGCCCAGACCCTGTCACCGTCCGATCACCTGGCGGTGCAGGCCGCCGCCCAGCCTTTTGTCGACAGCGCCATTTCCAAGACCATCAATGTGCCGGCCTCGATCTCCTTCGAGGATTTCGCGCATGTCTATCTGGAAGCCTATGACCTGGGCTGCAAGGGCTGCACCACCTATCGTCCCAATGACGTGACCGGATCGGTGCTGTCGGTGGAGGGTCCGCAGGACGCCGTGCCCGCCGAAGCGGCGAACGCACAGGAACCAGAACTGCCGCTGCCCCCGCCACTGCCCCGCGCCTCCAGCGGCGGCATCGTCTATATGACCCAGCCGCTGGACCGGCCGGACGCGCTTTTGGGCCGCACCTACAAGATCAAATGGCTGGACAGCGATCACGCCTTCTACATCACCATCAACGACATCGAGAAGGACGGGCGCCGCCGCCCCTTCGAGGTCTTCATCAATTCCAAGAACATGGAAGCCTATGCCTGGGCGCTGGCCCTGACCCGCATGATTTCGGCAGTATTCCGGCGCGGCGGCGATGTCAGCTTTGTGGTGGACGAACTGAAGGCGATTTTCGATCCGCGCGGCGGCCAATGGATGAACGGCCGTTATGTGCCGTCCCTGCTGGCGGCCATCGGCGAGGTGATCGAGCGCCACATGATGGAAATCGGCTTCATGGGCCAGCGCCTGCACGGCCTGTCGGACCTGCCCGACGCCCACAATATCCCCGCGGAAGGGGTGCGTGCCCGCTTCTGCCCGCGTTGCGGCGATGCCAGCTTCGTCAAGCTGGAGGGCTGCGATTCCTGCCTGTCTTGCGGCTATTCCAAGTGCAGCTAGATTGCGGTCTATGAATTACTCCAGCCGGTTCTGGCTCTATGCTCCCATTATCACCTTCCTGCTGATCGCCTGCGCGGTGATGGCCTATTGGTGGGTGTCGGCAGACGCCTTCGAGAAAAAGCTCGCCGCCCTGAACGGCCATGAGGCGGTTCCCGGCATCACCCTGGACTGGAAGACAGCACAGGTGGGCGGCTTTCCCTTCCGTCTGGACGCCGACTTCACCGGCTTTACCGTGAAAGGCGCGGGCGCGCATGGCCCCTTCGCCTGGAGCGCCGAAAAGTTCGCCGCCCACACCCTCACATACAACCGCACCAAGGCCGTCTATGAAGCGGCCGGTCGCCAGCTTGTGTCCTGGACCGATGTCAACGGCGCGGCACACCAGATCGATTTCCTGCCCGGCTCGCTGCGCGCCAGCAGCGTGATGCGGGACCATGCGCTGGTGCGCGCAGACCTGGACATCGCCAACCTGGCAGCGAAAGACACCAGGATCGGCCGCTTCCAGCTTCACATGCGGCGCGCTGGTCACGATCTGGACCTGATGCTGGAAGCCGATGCCGCGGGCGACATCAAGCAAGTGCAGGTCTATGCCGGGCTCAGCCATGGCGATGCGTTTGCGGGCTTGCTCAAGGGCGAGCAATCATGGCCCGATGCCGCGAACGCGTGGCGCGGCCAAGGCGGTCAGGCAAAACTGTCCCGGGTGATTGCGCCGGGCCTTGCGCCGGACCGATTGCTCACGCCGCTTTATTGAGCGAGGCCCTGATGGATGATCTGACCCTGCGGGCGGCGCTGGAGCGTCACTGGGCGGCTTCGGACGCCAACGACTTCACCGCCGAGCATGACATCTACCATGAGGATGCCGTGCTGTTTTATCCCCAATCGGGCGAGCGCATCCGCGGCCGCCAGAACATTCAGGAAAGCCGCTTCGTTCAGCCGAATCAGAAGCGATTCACAGTGCAGCGGATTACGGGCAGCGGCGATCTGTGGGTCACGGAATTCGTGCTGCGCTATGACGGCAAGCCGTCTTATGCGGTGAGCATCATGGAATTCCGAGACGGGCTGGTCGCCGGCGAAACGCAGTATTTCGCTGACCCCTTCGATCCTGCGCCATCGCGGGCGCATCTGGTCGAGCGCTAGGTCTTGTTGCGGCCGAAGTTCGGCGCGGCGGTATCCTGGCCGATATCGACAATGGCGCGGCGGATGGCACGGGTGCGGGTGAAGGTGTCGAACAGCAGGTCGCCATTGCCCTGGGCGACCGCGTCCTGGAGCAGCTTCAGATCGTCGTTGAAGCGGCCCAGCACTTCCAGCACCGCTTCGCGATTGTTCAAAAACACATCGCGCCACATGGTGGGATCACTGGCGGCGATGCGGGTGAAATCGCGAAAGCCCGACGCGGAGTATTTGATCACTTCGCCTTCGGTGACCTTTTCCAAATCGTGCGCCGTGCCGACGATATTGTAGGCAATCAGATGCGGCAGATGAGAGGTGATGGCCAGCACCAGGTCATGATGGCCGCTGTCCATCACATCGACCTGGCTGCCCAGGCCTTTCCAGAATGTCTTGAGCTTGTCGACCGCCAAACCGTCGCTGCCGGGCACCGGCGTCAGGATCGCCCAGCGCCCGTCGAACAGGCTGGCGAAGCCTGACTCGGGGCCGGAAAATTCGGTGCCGGCGATGGGATGGGCAGGAATGAAATGCACGCCGGCCGGCACAAAGGGCCCGACATCGCGGATCACCGCGCCCTTGACCGAACCCACATCCGACAGGATCGCGCCTTGCGCCAGATGCGGCGCGATGGCTTGCGCGATGCTTTTGTAGGCGCCGATCGGCGCGCACAGGATCACCAGCTGCGCATCTTTTACCGCCGCGCCGATATCGGCATGCAGTGTGTCGCAGAACCCGATCTTGCCCGCCCGTTCCAGCACATCGGCCGACGCGTCATAGCCGGCAATTTCTTTGGCCAGGTGGGCGCGGCGCGCGGCATGGGCGATGGACGAGCCGATCAAACCCAGGCCGATGATAGCGATCTTGTTGAATTGCGTTTCCGGCATGGTCATTGCGCCATGAATTTCTGAATCAGGGACACGGCCAGCCGGTTTTCTTCTTCCGTGCCCACCGTCATGCGCAGGCAATCGGGCAGGCCATAGCTGCCAACGCCACGTAGAATAACACCGTTCTTGTTCAGGAAGGCATCGGCCTTGGCGGCGGTCTTGTCGCCTTCGGCCGCAAAATGGATCAGCGCAAAATTGGCCACGCTGTCATCGACCCGCAGGCCGGTCTTGCGGATCTCGGCAATAATCCAGGGCAGCCACTTTGTATTGTGCTCGACAGCCTTCCAGAAATGCTCGCGGTCGCGCACAGCGGCGGCTCCCGCCAGCTGCTGCAGCAGCGAGGTATTGAACGGCCCGCGAATGCGGTTGATCACGTCGCAGACTTTTTCCGGCGCCAGCATCCAGCCGATGCGCAAACCCGCCAGGCCATAAAGCTTGGAGAAGGTGCGGGTCATCACCACGTTCGGCTGGCGCGAGGCCATCTCCAGCCCCGCCTCGTAATCCTTGGCGGTGACATATTCGGCATAGGCGCTGTCGATCACCAGCAGCACGTGATCGGGCAGACCGGCATGCAGGCGCGCCATTTCGTCCCGGTTCAGGTAGGTGCCGGTGGGATTGTTCGGATTGGCGACATAGACCAGACGCGTCTTGGTCGTCACCGCCGCCAGCATCGCGTCCACGTCCAGCTTCAAGCCGTGATTG
>CANBZE010000184.1 GCA_947373775.1 Alphaproteobacteria bacterium | reverse complement strand
CCATGCTGGGCTGGCTGGGCGTGGCGGCGACGGGATCGGACACGGCCTCGAACGTGCTCTTCGGCGGCCTGCAGAAGATCACCGCCCAGCAGCTGGGCCTGTCGCCCATCCTGATGGCGGCCGCCAACTCCACCGGCGGCGTGATGGGCAAGATGATCGACACTCAGTCCATCGTCGTGGCGGCCACCGCCACCGGCTGGTACGGCCATGAAGGATCGATCCTGCGCTTTGTCTTCTGGCACTCCATTGTCCTGGTCAGCCTGGTGGGCATCATGGTGATGCTGCAGGCCTATGTGCCGCTCTTCCAGATGACAGTGCCGGTGATCCCACAGTAGCCGCTGCGGCAAACACGACATGATCAGGCCGGGCCGCGAGGTCCGGCCTTTTCGTTTGAGACCGGTCGATCTAGGCTAATCCCAACCCTTACAAAGAAGAGCGCCATGGTGGAGAGAGTTTCGGTTCACGGCTTGTCTGTCGCGCGGCCTTTGCACGATTTCATCACCCAAAAGGCCTTGCCCGGCAGTGGCGTTGACCCTGAGAAATTCTGGTCCGGCTTTGCCGCCCTGGCCACCAGGCTGATGCCGCAAAACAAGGCACTTCTGGCCGAACGCGACCGGCTGCAGGCCGCCATCGATGGCTGGCACAAGGCCAATCCTGCCCGCCCGATTGACGCGGCGGCCTATACTGCCTTCCTGAAAGAGAGCGGTTATCTGGTGCCCGAAGGCGCCGACTTCCAGATCGGAACCGTCAATGTCGATCCGGAAATCGCCACCATCGCCGGACCGCAGCTGGTGGTGCCGCTGACCAATGCACGCTTTGCGCTCAACGCCGCCAATGCGCGTTGGGGCAGCCTGTATGACGCGCTGTACGGCACCGACGCCATTGCGCAGGATGGCGAGCTGGCCGCCGGCAAGGGCTACAATCCCAAGCGCGGCGAAAAGGTCATCGCCCTCGCCCGCGGCGTGCTGGACGGGGCTGTCCCGCTGGCGGGCGGTTCGTGGAAAGACGCAGACGCGCTGACGATTGAAAATGGTTCGCTGAAGCCGGATCTGAAGAACCCGTCCCAGTTCAAAGCCTATGTCGGCGATGTCGATGCGCCGTCGATCATCCTTCTGGTGCACAACAACCTGCACATCGAAATCCATCTCGACCGCACCACACCCATCGGCAAGACCGACAAAGCGGGCATCAGCGATGTGGTGCTGGAATCGGCCATCACCACCATCATGGACTGCGAAGATTCCATCGCCGCGGTGGATGCGGAAGACAAAGTCGACGCCTATGCCAACTGGCTGGGGCTGATGAACGGCAGCCTGAGCGCCAGCTTCGAAAAGGGCGGCAAGACGCTGGAGCGCAAGGCCAACCCGGATCGTACTTACATGGCGCCGGACGGCGGAACGGTCACCTTGCCCGGCCGCAGCCTGTTGTTCATCCGCAATGTCGGCCACCTGATGACCAGCGATGCGATCCTGCTGGCCGATGGCGGCGAGATCGGCGAAGGCCTGATGGACGGCGTCGTCAGCTCGCTGATCTCGCTCCACGACATCAAGGGCAAGCGCGCCAACAGCCGCAAGGGCAGCATCTACATCGTCAAACCCAAGATGCACGGTCCCGCCGAAGTCGCTTTCACCAACACCATGTTCGACGGCATCGAGGACGTGCTGGGCCTGGAGCGTCACACCATCAAGATGGGCGTGATGGACGAGGAACGCCGCACCTCCACCAACCTGAAAGAGTGCATCCGCGCCGCCAAGGATCGCATCGTCTTCATCAATACCGGCTTCCTCGACCGCACCGGCGATGAGATGCACACCTCCATGTATGCCGGGCCGATGGTGCGCAAGGGCGAGATGAAGACGTCCAAGTGGCTGTCCGCCTACGAAGACCAGAATGTCGATATCGGCCTGGCCTGCGGTTTTCAGGGCAAGGCGCAGATCGGCAAGGGCATGTGGGCGATGCCCGACAAGATGGCCGATATGCTGAAGGCCAAGATCGGCCATCCCAACGCCGGCGCCAGCTGCGCCTGGGTGCCGTCACCCACCGCTGCCACCCTGCACGCGCTGTATTATCACCAGCTGAACGTGCAGGCGCGGCAGGACGAGTTGAAATCGCGCCCCCGCGCCAAGCTGAGCGACATTCTCACCATTCCGCTCGCCGACCGGCCCAACTGGTCGCCCGACGAGGTGCAGCAGGAACTGGACAACAACGCCCAAGGAATCCTGGGCTATGTGGTGCGCTGGGTGGATCAGGGTGTGGGCTGCTCCAAGGTGCCCGACATCCATAATGTCGGTCTGATGGAAGACCGCGCCACTTTGCGCATTTCCAGCCAGCACATCGCCAACTGGCTGCAGCATGGCGTCTGCAAACCGGACCAGGTGACCGAAACCCTCAAGCGCATGGCCAAGGTGGTGGATCAGCAGAATGAAGGCGATCCGCTCTACCAGCCCATGGCGCCGGCCTATGACGGCATCGCCTTCAAGGCCGCCAGTGATCTGGTGTTCAAGGGCAAGGAACAGCCGAGCGGTTATACCGAGCCGCTGCTGCATCAGGCGCGGCGCGATCTGAAAGGCGACTAAAGAAAAAGGCCCCTTGCGGGGCCTTTTTTATTCCAACGGCTTTGTCGATCAGTTCGACTTGTCCAGCGCCTTCAGGATGGCATCCGTCATAGCGGTCGTACCCACCTTGGTCATGCCCGGCTGCATAATGTCGCCGGTGCGGAAGCCGTCGGCCAGCACCTGGTCGACCGCCTTTTCCAGCCGCGCCGCCTCATCCTTCATGCCGAAGGAGTAACGCAGGCACATGGCGAAGGAGAGGATGGAGGCAATGGGATTGGCCAGGCCTTGGCCGGCGATATCGGGCGCCGAGCCGTGGATGGGTTCATATAAGGCCGATGGCAGGCCATTGGCCTTCTTGTCGCCCAAGGAAGCTGACGGCAGCATGCCGATGGAGCCGGTGAGCTGGGCGGCTTCGTCCGACAGCACGTCGCCGAACAGATTGTCGGTCACCAGCACGTCGAACTGCTTGGGATTGCGCACCAGCTGCATGGCGGCGTTGTCGGCCAGGATATGGTGCAGTTCCACGTCGCTGTAATCACGCTTGTGCAGGGCGGTGACGACTTCCTTCCACAGCACGCCGGTAACCATGACGTTGGACTTTTCGGCGCTATGCACCTTGTTGCCGCGCAGCCGTGCCATCTCGAAGGCAACGCGGCAGACCCGCTCGATTTCGCTGGTGGTGTAGACGCCGGTATCCACGGCGCGCTTCTGGCCGTCGGCCAGGGTGGTGGTTTCCTTGGGCTCGCCGAAATAGACGCCGCCCATCAGCTCGCGCACGATCAGGATGTCGAGGCCCGCCACGATTTCGGGCTTGAGGGTCGAGGCATCCTTCAAGGCATCGAAGCACAGGGCCGGGCGCAGGTTGGCATACACGCCCATGTCCTTGCGCACGCGCAGAAGACCGCGTTCGGCGCGCTTTTCGAACGGCAAGCCATCCCACTTGGGGCCGCCGACCGAGCCCATCAGCACCGCGTCGGCGGCGATGGCCTTCACAAAGGTCTCGTCCGGATCAGGACGCCCGGTGGCGTCAATCGCCGCGCCGCCCAGCAGCGCTTCCTCGGTCTTGTAGGGCAGGCCCTTTTGGCCGTACCAGCCGACCACGCGCATGGTGGCGTCCAACACTTCAGGACCGATGCCGTCACCCGGCAGCAGAAGCAGCTTGTATTCGTTCATGGGATTTCTTCCTGAAAGCGCGCCGGCCTAGAGCCAGGGCTGCTGGTTCTTTTCGTAAGCGTCGATCTTTTCGCCGGCCCGCAGGGTCAGCGCGATATCGTCCCAGCCATTCAGCAGCACCTGGCGGCGGAAGGGATCGAGATCGAACTTGATCATGCCGCCGTCCGGGCCGCGGATTTCCAGCTTCTCCAGGTCGATGGAGATCACGGCATTGGCGCCGCGTTCCGCATCGTCCATCAGCTTGTCGACCTGCTCCTGCGGCAGCTTGATCGGCAGGATGCCGTTCTTGAAGCAGTTGCCATAGAAGATGTCGGCGAAGCTTGGGGCGATGACGCAGCGGATACCAAAATCCAGCAGCGCCCAGGGCGCATGCTCGCGCGACGAGCCGCAGCCGAAATTCTCGCCCGACACCAGGATCTTGGCCTTGCGATAGGCGGGCTTGTTCAGCACAAAGTCCAGCTTCTCGCTGCCGTCCTGGTTGAAGCGCATCTCGTCAAACAGCGCCTTGCCCAATCCGGTGCGCTGGATGGTCTTCAGATATTGCTTGGGGATGATCATGTCGGTGTCGACATTGATCATGTTCAGGGGGGCGGCGACGCCCTCGAGCTTTGTAAATGGTTCCATGGGGCCGGGACCTTACTCATTTTCCTGCAAAAGTGAACCACCCCATTTTAGGCCCCAAAACAGGGGCTTCAGACCACCGGACTGGTGCTGTCGGCCGCCAGCTTGCGCCCCGCATCGATCCGGCTGAACAAGGCTGCCCCGATCAGCGCCATGATCGAAACCGCATAAAAAGCCCAGTTCCAGCCCAGGCTGTTGACGATGAACACCGTCACCGTGGCCATGATGGCGCCGCCCAGATTTCCGACGAAATTCATCACCGCCGAGCAGGACCCGGCAAAGCTGCCGCCGATGTCCAGGGTCACGGCCCAGGCATTGCCCACCACCAGCTCCAGCCCGAACACGGCGCCGCCGAACAGGGCGGCGCTGAGGAAGCGATCCGGCTCCAGCACCGCCAGCGGACAGCAGACAGCGGCAATCAGGAAGCCGGTGATCGCCACGCTCTGGCGCGCGAACTTGATGCGGCCGGTGCGGTGAATGATCATGTCGGAGAACAGCCCGCCGCAAATGTCGCCTACCACGCCGGCCGCCAGCGGCAGGCTTGCGAAGAAGCCCATCTCCTTCAATGAATAGCCGCGCGCTGCGTCCAGATATTTCGGATAATAGGCGATGAACATGT
>CANBZE010000183.1 GCA_947373775.1 Alphaproteobacteria bacterium | reverse complement strand
TGGGCAATCAACAGCGCCAGCGACGCGGTGTCGACAGACTGCGCCGCGACATGCATCGGGGTTGAGCCAGGCGGCGCCGGATTGACGCGCACCTGGCTTACAGGCCCCCCGGTCGGATAGGCGGTGGCCGCGTTGGGATCGGCGCCCAGCTCCAGCAGCCGCCTGACGGTGGCGACACCTTCGGGGTCGGCAGGCTTCTGGATAATCTTGGCCGGCGCGTCGAAGCGATTGTCGACCGGCGTGGGCGCCATTCCAATCAGCGCGCCATGCAAGGGGGTATAGCCCGCGCCGTCCGCTGCCATGGCTTTGGCGCCATGATCCATCAGCAAATTGGCCATCTTGTAGTCGGAGAAAAAGCGCAACGCCCCGCGCTTCTCGGGCGCGCGCCAGTGATACAGGGCCGCCAGCAGCGGTGTGGTGCCGTCGGCGGATGGCTGGTTCACGTCCGCGCCGGCATCCAGCAGCATTTTTGCGGTTTCCCGGTCGCCTTGCTGGGCCGCGAAGATCAACGCCGTCACGCCACCCGTCTTTGCGGTATAGAAGCCGTCACTGTTCCACGGAATGCCGGTCACGCCGACCGTAGCGGTAATGGGGGTGTAGATGACCCTGCTCACGGTCCAGCTTTTGGTGACCGGTTCGACGTCGGCGCCATGGGCCAGCAGCAACTTGGCAACGTCGGGGTGTCCCGCCGCCCACATCAGCGCGGTCTGGCCGAATTGCGCCTCATGCGCATTCACCTCGGCCGTGTGGTCCAGGAGCATCGCCACCATGTCCGCCGAGCCGGCGCGCACCGCCAGCATCAGCGCGGTTTCGCCTGTCATGCGGGCCATGCTGGCATTGGCGTTCCTGTCCAGCAAAAGCTTCACCAACTGCGGCTGGCCGTTCTGGATCGCCACCATCAGCGGGGTGACGCCGCTGGCGTCAGCGATATTGGGATTGGCGCGCGCCTTCAGCAGTGCCGCGGCCATGTCGCTGTCGCCATTCATCACCGCCCATGCCAACGACGTCTCGCCGGTCGTGTCCACGGCGTTGACGGGCGCGCCCCGCCTCATGAGTGCGATCGCATCGGCCTTGAAGCCGTTCCGCACGGCCGTCAGCAGCGCGTCGCCGGACGACGCCTGCGCCTGGGCCGGGCCCGCCGCCAGCAGGCTAAGGAAGGTGCTGGCCAAAAGCGTCAAGCGTGTCATGGCAGCCCCTGTTCGACCTGCTTCTTCTGGAACGGCGCGGAATGGACGATGCCCAGGACTATATCAGCAAAACGGTAGTTGCCTGCTTTGGTCTGGTTGACGATGTGGCGCACCGTCGGCTGATCCAGGGCATCCAGCGGCCGGCCCAGCGCATAGGTCATCATGCGCGCGACGGTGGCGCCGACAAATACGTCCGGGCTGGCCGCCAAGTTCTGCTTCAGCCCGGCCGGGCCGGTGAACGTCAGGCCGCTGACCAGGTCGGCGCGGGCATCGATCGCGGTGCCGGTGTCGGCGTCGCGCCAACGTCCCATCACGTCGAAATTCTCCAGGCTGAAGCCATAGGGATCCATGCGCGAATGACAGGTAGCGCAGATGGGGTTGGCGCGGTGGCGCTCCATCTGCTCGCGGATGGTCAGGACCTTGCCGTTCTGCGGCGCGGCATTCAGCGGCGGCACGCCCGGCGGCGGCGGGCTGGGCGGCGAGTTCATCAGATAGGTCAGGATCCACTTGCCGCGATAGACGGGAGAAGTGGTGGCGGGATGGGAATTGGGCATCAGGAATGCTCCCATGCCCAGGATGCCGCCGCGCGGGGAACCGGCTTGGAACGTGACCCGGCGGAATCCCGGACCCTTCACGCCTTCGATGCCGTAATTGTCCGCCAGTCTTTCATTGAGGAAGGAATAGTTGGCGGTCAGTACGTCCATCACGCTGCGGTTTTCCCGCATGACGGACTGCAGGAACAGCCGCGCTTCGGTGACAAAGGCATCGCCCAGGGCCTTGTCATAGGCGCCATAGGCCGCGGCGTCGGGCGTGAACCCTTCGAGGTCATGGTCGCTGTTGCGGATGCCCAGCCATTGGCCGGCAAAATTATCGATAAGCGCGCTCGACTTCTGGTCGGCCAGCATGCGCTTGACCTGGCCGTCGAGGACGGCGCGATTGCGCAGCTGCCTGTGCGAGGCAAGATTGAGCAGCGCATCGTCGGGCGCAGCGCTCCAGAGGAAGAAAGACAGGCGCGAGGCCAGCTCGAAATCATTGACGGCAAAAGCCTGGCCCGGCTTCGCGCCGGCGGGGTCAAACTCCAGCCGGAACAGAAAGGCCGGCGATACCAGGATGTCGCGCAACGCCACCGCGATGGCGGAGGGGAAATCATCCCCGCTGGCGCGGCTCTTGCGGAAGGCGGCGGTGAATGGCTGGACGTCCTTGACGCTGACATCGCGCCGCCAGGCGCGCCGCAGCAGGGTGGACAGGATGCGGTTGGCGCAAGGCCCTTCCTGCGCGCTTGTCTTTGGCGTGCAGACCAGGACATGGCGGCGGCTGGCCGTGTCGGCCGGCGGGCCCACATTATAAGGTCCGGTGATTTCAGCACGGCCCAGGATGGGAGGCCCCGCGGCGGCACCCAGCGCAGCCTCGCTGGCCGAGGGCGCCCCGACATCGAACTGCCTGAAAACCTTGCCGTCCAGCAGGAACAGTATCTTGGGATGCACCGCCGAGCCATGGGCATCGAGCGGGCCGCCGGAAGACAGGCCGCCCAGACCCGGCAGATCGGGCACCGGACCTTCCGCCTGTGCGCGTGCCTGGGGGAAGGTGACGATGAACGTATGCTGGCCGGTCTTCACCGGCACGCGGGCATGGAAGAAGCGCACGCCTTCCAGCGGTGATAGATTCGCCGGAAGCAGAAATGCCCGCAGGTCGTATTCGCCATCACGCGGGAAATATTTCCTCACCAGAACGCCACCACGGGTGCCGAACGGCATACCTTCCTGCCACGTCGCCTGCGACTTGGTGGCGAAGAACTGCTCGGTAATGGGGCTGGGATCGGCTTGGCCCAACGCCAGGTTGCTCACCTTGCGCGCGACCTTCAGATAGCTATCCAGCAGGACGGGCGAAATCGAAAGCGCATCGGCGATATTGTCGAAGCCTTCGGCGCCGCCATCCTGCGGTAACTCCGCGCTGTAGGGAAACTCTACGTTCAACAAGTCGCGAACCGCATTGCCATATTCCAACCGGTTCAGGCGGCGGATCACGGTGTGACCGACATGGGGATTCCTGGCGGCACCAAAATCCAGGCCCTCGATCAACGCGGCGACCATGGCTTTTGAAACCGCCATGTCCGGCCGCCTGGGCGCATTGCGCGGCGGCATCTCGCCGGCGCCAAGCCGCTTGATGACTTTCTCCCAGATCACGGCATGTTCGGGCAGCCGGTCAGTCGCTAGGCCCTCCAGGACCAGGCCTGCCGTTTTGGCGCGCGCATTGTGGCAGCCGACGCAATAGGTCTGGACGAACGCGGTGCGGCCCGCGGGCGTTTTTAGCCCGGCATAGGTTTCCGGACTTGGTGCGAAAGCGGCGACTGTTTGCACCGGCGTTGTGCCGGTCGCAGCCGCCATGGCGGGCTGTGCCTTCACGGCATCAGAGGCCGCGACCGCGATGCATCCGGCCAGCAGGAGAGCGGCAGTGCCAGCGAAAAATGCGGAGCGGCGATTAGGAACATTCCTGCGCGAGCACAACATCTAATCCGCCCCCCTTCCTTGCCGACGCGTGATCGGTGCCGTCAGAACACCCGCAAACAAAAGGTCGTTGGGACCGCCCCGTGCGCAAAGCGCACCTTAAAAGGTACCGGAAAAAATACCAACAGATGTACCAACGGCCGCCGCAGCCGCCCCAATGGGACAACCACCGGAACAAATAATCGCTACTGACTGATTTGCTCCAGTTCCTGGCCCGGCGGAATCTTTCGCAGCAAAAATGTTGCCCACAGTCCCAACGGGAAGATCACAGCGACAACAAGCCAAAGAACGTCGGGCTTAGAGATTGCGCTTAACACAGTCCACAACAGGGTTCCGACCACGAAACCCACGATTTGCACGGCGGAGAGAAAGCCCACCGCTGTGCCTCGAATTCGCGTGGGAAAGCTTTCGCCCTGATAGGCATAGCCTGCCCCGGACCAAGTGCCATTCGTGGCTTGATAAAGGAAAAAATATACCGCGGACACGGCCCAGACAGTATGGGCGTATAAAAACATCAGGCTCAGCGGCGCAACCAATATTCCGGTTCCGATCAAGACGGCACGCCGCCCAAATCGTTCACCAAGCAAGCCGCCCAGGAGATAAAAAATATATCCTATACCACCGCAGACCAAGAGCAATTTGCTCGCCTGGTCCGGGCTGAATGATTTGAAGTTGGTCAGCCAGTAAGTGATAAAGAAATTCGTCGGGACAATCGCGACGCCGTAAAAAATCCAGATGATTGAAAGCAGGACACGCTGGCGGCGCACGCTTCAGGAATTGCTGAAAAGTTGCCCGATGGTCACGCGGTCAAGTTCTTCCACCGCTACCGCATGGTGCTGGAGAAGCACGTCCAGGCGTGCCTTGTCGCCGGAGCGGTGCGCATCGCGCACCTCCTGAAGATGAGAAAAACGTTCGGACTCGCGAATGAATACGCGCCCAAGCATGACAACGGCCAGCGGAAGGACGCCCAGCAAAAAAACGAAACGCCACCCCCATTGCCCAAACGTCAGGTAGACAGCAGACGCGAGAAAGACCCCCAGAGGCCAGCCCCCCTGGACAATGGAATAAAGGAAACCACGCCTGTGAGCAGGCATCTGCTCGCTGACGATGGTGATGGATACCGCCGCCTCGGAATATGCAAAACCTGTTGCCAACGCCCTGACCAGACAGAGCTGCCAAAATTCATTCACAAAATAGGTCAGCCCCGTGAATATCGCGGACCCCGCCAGGCAAAGCATCCACATCCGGCGGCGACCGATGGTGTCCATGCCATAGCCTGC
>CANBZE010000182.1 GCA_947373775.1 Alphaproteobacteria bacterium | reverse complement strand
ATCGTCGAAGAAGCCTGCATTGCCGGCCTGGGCCATGCCGATCAGGGGCACCATCCGGGTGCGAACGGTGCGGCCTTCGCCGACCAAAGCGGTGAATTCGTCGAGGCTGGCGCCGGTGGCGGCCAGCACTTTTGCCAGGCTTTCGGTCGAGGGCCAGCGTAGTTTTCCATTGGCGGCGCCGCGCTTGGACTTGTTAAAAGTGGTGGGATCCAGTCCGGCGAGTCTGGCCAGGCCCGACGGCGACAAGCCGTGCCGGGCGGCGAGGGCGTCGATGGCGCGCCAGATTTGCGGGTGGGTCAGCATAGGAAGAAAACCGGACCGTGCGGTTATATTCCTATGGTAAGAGCAGGGCGGCTTGACGTCCAGTGGGCCGTCCAGAGGGAGACCCATGCCGCTATTCGATCTTGGCGCCGGACTGCTGCGGCAGCTGCCCGCGGAAACCGCGCATCGCGCCACCTTGAAGCTGGCGGCCGCGGTTGGTCCGCTGATCCCGGCACCCGCGCGCGATGATGCGCGGCTGGCGGTCAGTGCCTTTGGCCTTAACTTTTCCAATCCCGTCGGTTTGGCCGCGGGCTTCGACAAGAATGCCGATGTCCCGGACGCGATGGCCAAATTCGGCTTCGGTTTTGTGGAATGCGGCACCGTCACGCCTCGGCCGCAAGACGGCAATCCACTGCCGCGCCTGTTCCGGCTTTCCCAGGACGGCGCGGTGATCAACCGCATGGGCTTCAACAATGACGGCAGCCTGGAAGTAGCGAAGAATTTGGAGCGCCGCAAAGCCAAAGGCATCGTCGGCATTAATATCGGCGCCAACAAGGACAGCACTGATCGCATCGCCGATTATGCGCGTGGTTTCGCGGTGCTGGCACCGTTGGCGGATTATGTGACGGTGAACGTCTCTTCGCCCAATACGCCGGGCCTGCGCGGCCTGCAGAACCGTGAGGAACTGACGCGGCTGCTGGACACGGTCATTCAGGCGCGCGCGAAGGGCGGCTACAAGCCGATTCTTTTAAAGATCGCGCCGGATCTGGACGCGCATGCCCTGGACGAGATCGCAGACGTAGTGCGCACCAGCGGCATCGAGGGCTTGATCGTCTCCAACACGACAATCGCGCGGCCGCCGCTGAAATCCGCGCACGCTAGTGAAACCGGCGGGCTGTCGGGTAAGCCGCTCTTGGCGCCGTCCACTCTGGTGCTGGCCCAGATGCATCAAAGATTGGGCGGCGCGGTGACGTTGATTGGTGTCGGCGGCATCGCATCCGGCGAAGACGCCTATGCCAAGATCCGGGCGGGGGCCTCGCTGGTGCAGCTTTATACCGCGCTGGCCTTTCACGGTCCGGGACTGGTGGGGCGCATCAAGCGCGAACTGCTGGCCTGCCTGACGCGTGATGGTTTTGCGAAATTGACCGACGCGGTCGGCTCGGCAAATTGACGACGCGTCACGGACGGCGCAAGTTCCCTGGATGGAGCTCAAGCCGACCCCAGCAGGCCGTCGCGAACTGACCAAGGCGCAGAACCGCGAGACGATCCTGGCCGCCGCGCGCACGGTCTTCGCCCAGCTGGGATTTGCCGGCGCCACGGTGCGGGACATCATCCGCGCCACGCCTTTGGCCTCGGGCACGTTCTACAATTACTTCAAGTCCAAGGAAGAAGTGTACCAGGCGCTGCGCGACGAGGTGGCGTTGGCGGTTCGCCCGCGCCTGCGGGAAGCACGGGCCGGCGCGCAGACCGCCGAAGCCTTCCTGGTGCAAAGCTTTGGCGCCTTCTTCGCGTTCGTGGCCGAAAGCGGCGAAAGCACCGCGGGACCGGAGCGCTTTCGCATGGATTCACCCGAAGTGCTGGCCGGTTTTGCCGAACTGCGCGAAGACATCGTGGCCGCCCAGGGGCGCGGGCTGCTGCCGCCCGCCGATGCGGCAAGTCTGAGCGCGGCGCTGGTGGGCGTGGCGTTTGAACTCGCCGAACAAGTCAAGGCAGGGGCGGATGTGGCGCAGACCACGCAATTCGCCACCGCGCTGTTCATGGGCGGCATGGGCGCGCTGCCGAAAGGTTAGGATTCCACCGTGTCGTGGAAGCGGGTCAGGTCCACCAGCCGGTGACCCGTGTGCGTCACCGAGATCACGTCCACAAAGCGGCGGTTGAACACGATCTCATCGGCCCAATAGGCATGGCGGGCATAGATGCGGTCGGCCAGGATCTCGTCCAGCCCGTTCAGCATCACGATGATCTCCATGTCCTGCTCGTCCATGTCCTCCGGCGTCAGGCCGTAAAGCGGGCTGTCCTGGTCGATCGGATGCATCACCGTCCAGGACAGGGCGAACAGCGAATTGTTGGACCGCATCAGCTTGAGTTCCTGGAAGCGGCGCATGGTGACGCCTTCCATTGTGGTGTGCAGGCGCGCCAGGGTCACCACCACGCTGGCGTCCATGATCGCCTCGCCGCGCTGGTTGGCGGTGCGGAACATCAGGGTGGGAACGCCGTCAAACGGCGTGACGACCGCGATTTTGCTGAACACCACGCGCGCGAAGGGGCGCGAGAAGCGGGCAAAGATGATGCCGGTGAACAGGGCGATGGTCAGGATGCCGGTGAAGCTTTCCACCGTCACCAAAAGGTTGGTGTAGAGCGTGCGCGGCGCCATGACGCCATAGCCCAGGGTGCCGAGCGTCTGGACGCTGAAGAAGAAGGCGTCGAGATAGCTGCCGGGCCGGGCGTTGATGATGCCGTTCCGGTCGATGACGTAGAACATGGCGAAGACCAGGTTCACCGCGATGAAGGCCGCCGCCAGCTGGGCGAAGAACCATGGCCAGGAGGCGATCAGGATATTGTGGTAGAAATCCATGAAGCGGCCATTGTCCTGGCCCTTCACCACCGCGATGCGCTGGCCGCGCCGGGCCTTGGCGACGCTGCGGATCTGTCGCGGTATCCGCTTGAAGCCGGTATTGCCACCCTTATTGTTGTCAGGCGGCGGCATGATGCCGCTCATTTCGCCGACGCCGTCAGATACTCGCCCCAGATGCGGTCTTTCTCCGCGCCCAGCTGGTGCAGCCAGGCCCAGCTGTACAGGCCGGTGTCATGGCCATCGGAAAAGCTGAGGCGCACGGCATAATTTCCCACCGGCTCCACCGCCGCGATGGTCACGTTTTTCTTGCCCAAGACGATGGTCTTGGGCCCGCCATGATTGCGCACTTCGGCGCTGGGCGATTCCACCCGCAGCAATTCGGCGGGGAGTTCAAAGCGCGCGCCATCGTCAAAGGCGACGGTCAGCACGTTCTGTTCCGGGTTCAGCCGGATTTCCGTCGGCCATGGATTGGCGCCAGAATTATCGGAGGGCATCGCGTTCCTCGTCGGTCAGTTGGCGCGCTTCGCCGGTCAGCATCACCGGCACACCACCGCGAATGGGATAGGCCAGTCCGGCCGCGCGCGACACCAGTTCCTGTTTCTCGCGGTCATAGCGCAGGAGCGTCTTGGTCAGCGGGCAGACCAGAATCTCCAGCAGCTTGGGATCGGTATCCATCAGTTGACGGTGGTGGGGCCATCAGCGCCCCCCATCTCCAGCAGCGCCATCAGGGTGGAAGCACGCTCATGAAAGCTGGCGGCTTCCAGCAGGGCCTGTTTCTCGGCCGGATCGAAGGGGCACATCATGGCCAGGGCATTGACCAGCGCCTCGCCCGGCGCGGTCATCACGCTTTTCCAGTCCGCCTTCATGTCGCGGGTGGACAGATACGCCTTCAGCGCCGCCAGCAGCCGGTCGCGGGGAAAATCCTCGTCGCTTAGCTGCGCCAGGTCGCCGGCAAAGGGCGCGAAGTCGCAGAAGCCGGCGCGCCAGGCGGTGGCGCTCTGCATCTCGCCGGTCAGGCGGAAGCGGCACAGGCCCGCCAAGGTGATCAGGTAACGATTGTCCTCGGTCTCGCGGAAACTCACGATCTTGCCGGCGCAGCCCACTTGCGACAGGCCGGGACGCAGCACCTTGTCCTCGCTCTCGGTCGGCTGGATCATGCCGATCAGCCGGTCGCCCTGCAGGGCATAGTCGATCATCTCCAGATAGCGCGGTTCGAAGATGTTCAGCGGCAACTGTCCGCGCGGCAGCAGCACCGCGCCGGTCAGCGGGAACAGCGGCAGCGAGCCTGGCAGATCGGAATAGGAGTGATAGTGGCGCGGCATCAGGCGAACAGGATCCCCGACAGTTTGCGCCGCGCTTCGATGGTGCGCGGATCGGTGAAGCCCATCGCCTCGAACAGGGTGACCAGCTGCTTGCGCCCGGCTTCTTCGTTCCAGGTCCGGTCGCGGCGGATCAGTTCCAGCAGCTCGGTGATGGCGCCGTCACGGTCACCGCCGGCATCCAGCGCCATGGCCAGGTCGTAGCGCGCCTGGTGGTCTTTGGGATCGGCGGCCAGATTGGCGCGCAGGTTCGCGATCTCGCCGCTTTCCGGGGCCGGGCCTTCGCGCAGCTTCAGTTCGGCTTCCACGGCACGGATGGCTTCGTGCTGGGCCGCATCAGGCTTGACCATCTGCAGCACGGCCTTGGCCTGCTCGACTTCGCCCCCGGCAATGTAAGCGCGCGCCAGACCCGCCACAGCCTCGGGATGGCCCGGCTCGTCCTGCAGCACATGGCCGAAGGCCTGGGCCGCCATGGCGAAGTCGCCGGCCGCCAGCGCTTCGGCGCCCACCGCCAGGACCTGGGCGGTGTGCTCGGGGCCGCCATGATGGTGGTCGTGATCATGCCCGTCATGGTCATGGTCATGGTCGTGCCCGTGATCATGTCCGGCGCTGCCGTCCGCCAGGGCTGCGACGAACGCCTTGATCTGGCTTTCGGGAATGGCGCCCATGAAGCCGTCCACCGGCTGGCCGTTCTTGAAGGCATAGACGGTGGGAATGGACTGGATGCGCAGCTGCTGGGCGATCTCCGGATTCTCGTCGATATTGACCTTGACCAGCTTCACCGCGCCACCCGCCGCATCCACCGCCGCTTCCAGCGCGGGGCCCAGCGTCTTGCAGG
>CANBZE010000181.1 GCA_947373775.1 Alphaproteobacteria bacterium | reverse complement strand
GAGCGTGGCGCCGTCGGTCGGACGGGGCGTGGGCCGCGCAAACGCGGTCCAGCGCGAATCCAGATGCGCATCGCCTTGCGGCGCATCCCAGGCCAGCGCCTCCAACCCGTTCAGGTCATAGACGATCTTGCCGTCCTTGATGGTCATCTCGTCCACCAGCTTCTGGTTGCCGTCCAGCCTTGTGTTGACCATGTCGGTGAAACCAAACTTGCCCTTTTCCAGGCGCAGCACAGCGACGTCAGCCACCGCGCCGGCCGACAGGTTGCCCAGGTCGTCGCGGCGGATTTCATGTGCCGGGTGCGCGGTCATTTCGGCCACGACTTCGGACAGCGAAAGCCCCATCGCCATGAACTTGCTGGCGACGTTCAGCAAATCCTTGGTCGCGCTGTTCATGCTGTCGACATGCAGGTCGGTGGACAGCGAATCCGGCTTGAAGCCTTGCTGAATGAAGGGCACGGCCAGCGACCATTTGAAACTGCCGCCGCCGGTACCGGCGTCGAAATAGATGCCACGCGCCCGGCCTTCGATCATGCCCTTTTGCGGGCCCTTGGTGACGGGGTCCTGTTCATGGCGCAGGCCCGAATACATGTGGGTATAGATGTCGCCGGGCCGCAGTTTCTGGGTCAGAAGATCATAAAGCGGGCGGGTGGGACGGTCCGCGCCGAAATCCACCATTACCGGGATGTTGGCCTTGGT
Source organism: Alphaproteobacteria bacterium (assembly GCA_947373775.1). The sequence goes on along the minus strand of CANBZE010000181.1, from coordinate 4,312 downwards.
GCCGGCGATCACCGCCTGCTCCACCGGCTTCCATTCGGGGCCATTGAAATGCGCCGTCTTGATGCCGATGATCAGGCCCGGATAGCGAAGCGCCATCTTGGCGGTCTCTTCGCCGTCCATGTCGGACAAATCCTGCTGGATATTGCCGGACCGCATGCCCTTGCCCACGATATTCAGCATCACCAGGATGCGCGTCTTGGCGCGATCGACGATCTTGTCCTTGAAATCCTCGAAACTGCGCCAGCCCGAGCAGCCGGCATCCACCACGGTGGTGACGCCGCTGCGGAAGGTGAAGCCGTCCGGCTGCACGCTGAGGTCGCCGGCATAGGAATTCTTCTCAGCCGTGCCGACATAATTGTGGGTGTGCAGGTCGATCAGGCCCGGCGTGACGTAAAGACCACGCACATCGATCGTCTTGATGGCGTCGGCGGGTTTCAGACCCGCCGCCACCTTGGCAATCTTGCCGTCCTTGATGGCGACGTCCAGCACCGCGTCGATATGGTTTTTCGCATCGAGCACATGCCCGCCGCGCAACAGCAGGTCATAGGCCGGGAGCGGTGGTTGGGCATTGGCGCCCGCCATCGTCAGCAGCGCCAGCGCGCTGCAGGCCATCAGCTTTTTCATTCCCCACACCCTTCTTCTTGTTATGCACGTACCGCCGTAAAGGTGGCCGGGCCGTATTCGCCCATGTTCGCGGTGCCCGACATGGAGCTGCCGCGCACCGACCCTTCAAAGGTCCAGCGAATGGCGTTGCCGCCCACCGGCATGGCGCTTTGCAGCTTGACCTGGTCGCCATGGACGGAGCCCTTCAGGGTGGCGTTGTAGATTTCGCCCTTGTGATCGCCGGTCAGGGTGTTGCCGTCCTGCTTGAGGGTGAAATGCTGCTCGCCCATGCCACAGGTGTACTGGATGGTGACCGCCCAGGTGCCGCCCACCGACGCCAGCGCGCCCGTCGGCGCCGGCGGATTTTCATAATGGCCCGGATTGCTGAAGATCTTGAACAGCGCGTCCGCCAGCACCTTTTCGTCACCGGCGTTCATCATGTAGGGCATCAGGGTAATGTGGCTGGCCATCATGTCGGGCCGGTGGCCGGTGCTGGGCTCGGTCATGATGCGGGGCGAACCGTCATTCAGGCGCTTTTCCAGCTCATTGCCGGTGATGCCGACTTCGGTGGCTTCCCAGTCGATGCGCAATCGCGTGGCACGGTTCGACAGGCCTTCCGGCTCCTGATAGGTGAATTTCAGCCCCTTGATCGGCTTCAGCCGCGTCTCGACATGGCTCATCCAGCTGCGCCACATGCGCTGCTCGCCGTCATGATCGCGCTTGTACCATTGGCGCACCGCCGCCAAGAGGCCCATGGTCTCTTCCTTGGAGCACTTCAGGGCGCGGGCATAATTGTGGTGCGGCGAAGCCTGGAACCAGGCCGCCTTGATCAGGTCCGCCTTGCCCAGCAGCATGCCGGACGACTGCGGCGCACGCAGACACTTGCCACCCGAATAGCCGACAAAGCTGGCACCCATCTTCATGTAGACATTGGGGCTCATCGGCTCTTCGGCCGCCGCATCCACAAACACCGGGATTTTCTTTTCGTTGGCGATGTTGATGACGGTCTGGATCGGCAGGGCGCTCTTGGCCTCGCTCGGATCGGACATGATGTAGATCATGGCGGTGCGGCTGGAAATCTTGGCGCGCATCTCGTCCGGGGTTTCGACTTCCACCAGTTCGGCGCCCACCACGCGCACGCCCACGTCATAGGGGTTGCGCGAATGCTTGGGGATGATCACCTGGTCCTTGGCTTTGATGTACGGCAGGGCCTGGCACTTCTCGATGTTGGACCCGGCGACGCAGGCGATGGTGGCCAGCACGATGGCCGACTCGCAGCCATTGGTGGCCATAGCGGATTCGCAGCCGTTCAATCGGGCCAGTTCCTTACCCACGCCTTCCATCATCTCGTCCATCTGGACGTAGTAATGCGAGGCCTCGAACATGGCCTGCTTAACCTGGGGCAGCGAGCGCGAGCCGCTGATGATGGTGTAGGTGCCCCGCGCGTTCAGGATCGGCCGTACCCCGATCTCGGTGAAGAGGTTCTTCTCGACCGTACCGGTATGGACGACCATGTCCTTTGCCGGCGCCGCCGCCATGGCTGCGACCGGTACCGCGGCGACACCCGCCACCGCACCCGAACTCTTCAGAAGGTCGCGACGCGACCACTTGCCGAACAAACCCATATTCAACCCCTTATGGTATGTGCGCCTAGATGTAGGCGATGACGTCGATTTCGACGAGCGAATTGCCGGGCACGCCGGCCACGGAGGTGGTGGTGCGCACCGGCGGCACGTCACCCCAGTCGTAGCTCTTATAGACCTCGTTCATGGCGGCATAATCCTTGAGGTCGGCCAAAAGGACCGTGACCTTCAGGCACTGCTGCAGCGAGGAGCCGGCATCTTTCAGGGCCTGGGACATTTCATCCAGCACGCCACGCGTGTGGACCGCGATGTCGCCTTCCTTGTGGTAGCCGATGCCTGAGATGAACAGCATGTTGCCATAAGCGACACCGCGGCTGAACATCGGCTTGCCGGCCGAAGGATCGCGCGGCGGATAGGGCGAGCGCTTCACCAGCTTGGCGGGCTTTTTCGCCTTGGCGTCGGCGCCGGTGACGGCCAGCGCCGTGGCAGCAGCGGCGGCGACAGCGCCCTTGGTCAACAGGCCGCGTCGTGACTTATTTTCCATGAAGAACTCCCCAAAAATCGGTGCGCCCGTCGGTGTTTTCCGGCCCGGACGGCCGGGAGGCTAGCACAGATTCCGGCCCGGCCAAGCGGGGCGCCAGGCTGCGAAAACCGGCCCGGATGAGGCGGTTGGCCGCACAATCGGGCGGCCCGGAATTCAGTGATTTAGCGAGAACTCGATCGGAACAATCGCGTCCAGGGTATGGGTGGGGAAATCTGCCGGCAGCGCCGGCAAGGGCTGGGCCCGCTGGATCAAAGCCAGCCCCTCGGCATCCAGAACGGGACGGCCGCTGCTCTTGGCAATCTCATAGCTGATCACCTTGCCCTGCGCGTCCATCACGAAGTGCAGCATCACCACGCCCTCAATATGGGCCTGGCGCGCGGTGCGCGGATACTGCTTGAAGCGGTTGAGCTGGGCCAGAAGCCGGCCCAGGAAACTGTCGCGTCCCTCCCCCGAGCCGTTCGGCGCGGCGGCGGGCGGCGTGGGCGCGTCCGGCGCCACCGATTGCTGCGCCGTGATGGGCGGCGTCACCGTGCGAACCGTCACTTCGGGCAGCGGCGCGGTCATGACGCTGGGCTGGATCAGCTTGGGCGGCGGCGCGGCGATTTCCTTGGCGGCGAGGGTCTTCTGGGGCGCGATATGCACCGACAATTCCTGCATCACCCTGGTATGGGAGACCTGCACCACCGTCAGCGCCCCCGCCAGGATCAGGGCATGGATGGCGATGGTGATGCCGATGCTGACCAACCTGGTGCGCCCCAGGCCCAAGCCGGGCCTGGGGCGCACCAAATGGGCATGGTCGAACGCGTCGGGGCGAAAGAGAACCGTCATGCCTCTTCCTCGTCGTCCGTCAACGCCACCTCGTCGGTCATGGTGGTCATGGGGATGCGGCGCTTGCGCTTCTTGACCCACATGGTGATGCCGGTGACGACGAACAGCAGCGGCACCAGGCCCGACAGGAATACCAGCAAGCGCCACACCCCGTTCAGGCTGCCCTGGTGCACCGGGCGCATCCAGGTCTGGAAGCGTTCTGAGCCGTCGCGCACCGCCAACACCTTGCCGGTGTAAGGATCAACCAGCACGCTGGCATTGACCGCGCCGTTGCTGAGATAGCCGACGGTGATGGGCTGGTTGGGCCGCGCCGGAATGGTGATGGTACGCGGCACCAGATCGTGGACGGCGCTCTGGGCGGCGATCACCGCCTCGGTGGCGCCCAGCCGCTTGGTGTCCTGCACCTCGACCATGGACATCTGGCGCGGATTGGAGCCCGGCGGATTCATGCCCGTCGTCTGGGGCCAGGCAATCACCACGCCCGAGAAGCTGACCGCCATGAAGACGAAAAAGATCCAGATGCCGGTGGCGCCATGCAGCTCGCGGTGGAAGCGCAGGCCCCTAGCGGTGGCGCGCACCTTGAAGGCATATTTCCATTGCCCGCGCCTGGGCCACCACAACACCAGGCCGGTCAGGCCCAGGATGCACATGACCACGCCCAGCCAGCCGACAATGGGGCGGCCGGTGTCGCGGCTCATCAGGAAGTTGCCGTGGAGCCGATGGGCGAATGTCAGGAAGGGCGGCAGCACGAATT
>CANBZE010000180.1 GCA_947373775.1 Alphaproteobacteria bacterium | reverse complement strand
CCCTCGAATTCCTTCTTGGTGTCATAGCGGCGCATGCCGTCGTCATAGGTGAACTTGATCACCTCTTCACCCGAGCCGTGCAGGATCACATCCCGCGCCTTCTTGGGCAGGCCTTCCCAGGCATCGTTCATGGAGAATTTGTAGTGCCGGGCCAGCGCCTCAAGCGTTTGCAGGTAATAGGGCGAGGACGACTTGGCCCAGGGCGCGACGGCGCCCTTTTTTAAGGTCAGACTCTCGTCGGGCACCACCAGCGCTTCGTCGAAATAATTCTGCACGCCCAGCCCGTCGCATTCGGGACAAGCGCCATGGGGATTGTTGAAGGAGAACAGGCGTGGCTCGATCTCCGTGATGGTGAAGCCCGAGACCGGGCAGGCGAACTTGGACGACAGCATCATCTGACGTGCCTTGCCGTCCTTTTCCTTTTCGTCGGCGAATTCCACCACCAGCAGGCCGTCGGCCAGGCCCAGCGCGGTTTCGATGGAATCGGGCAAGCGGTTGCCGATGTCGGCTTTGACCACGATGCGGTCCACCACGATCTCGATGTCGTGCTTGATCTTCTTGTCCAGCGCCGGGGTGGCGCCGATGTCGTAGAACTTGCCGTCCACCTTGGCGCGCTGAAAGCCTTTCTTCTGCAGTTCCGCCAGTTCTTTGCGGTACTCGCCCTTGCGGCCGCGCACGATGGGCGCCAGCAGGTAAAGCCGCGTGCCTTCGGGCAGCGCCAGGATGCGGTCGGCCATCTGGCTGACGGTCTGGCTTTCGATGGGAAGGCCGGTGGCCGGCGAATAGGGCACGCCCACCCGCGCGAACAACAGGCGCAGGTAATCGTAGATCTCTGTCACCGTGCCCACGGTGGAGCGCGGATTCTTGGACGTGGTCTTCTGCTCGATGGAGATGGCCGGCGACAGACCCTCGATATGGTCCACGTCCGGCTTCTGCATCAGTTCCAGGAACTGGCGGGCATAGGCGGACAGCGATTCGACATAACGGCGCTGGCCCTCGGCATAGATGGTGTCGAAGGCCAGGGACGACTTGCCCGAGCCCGACAGGCCGGTCAGCACCGTCAGGGTGTCGCGCGGGATCTCCACGTCGATATTCTTGAGATTGTGTTCGCGGGCGCCGCGAATAGAGATGTTCTTCAGCATCAGGTTGGATTTTTGCTCTGCAGGCTGGCGAGATAACGCTTGTTGGCGTCTGCGGGCACCGCGCCCAGTTCGATCAATGTGGCGATGGCCTTCAGCACCAGGTCATAGGAGCCGTAGCAATGATGCGCCACCAGAGCGAGATGCTTCCATTGTTCCGTGCTCATCGGCTTGCTGATATCGCGGACATAGACCATGTCGGTTTCCAGCAGCTGGCGGATACCGCGATTGGGTTCATTGCGCACGACCATGGGCGCCAGCGGCCAGATCTTGGTGCCAGTGACGCAATGGGGCAGGAAGCCGAGTTCCCGCATCATCAGGTCGATTTCGCCGAAGGGCGGTTGGTGCTTGTAAAGGGGAACAAAGGAAACTTCGGTCTGGACCGCCACCGCGTCCTTCAGCTTGGCTTTGGCATGGGCCAGCACCTCGCGCTCGCCGCCCTGGACATCCATTTTCAGGAAATCCATCGCGGCGATCTCGGCGATATCGTCCAGCTTTTTGGTGGTGACTGGGATCCTGGCTTTCACTTGACCCCATATAGGAAACAAATTGAAAAGCGCCAGATGCGCGGGGTCTGGTTCCAGCAGGCTGGTCATGCCCTCCAGTTCGCAGACATGCAGGGTGCGCTCAGTTCCATCACCCAGCGCATAGGGCAGGTAACGCTCGCGCGGGCCTTTCTGCGCATCCAGCTTGGCCAGCGCATGGGCTTGCGGTTCAAAGCCGGTCACCTCACACAGCCCGGCCGCCAGCATCGCCTTGTAAGGCGGATCGCCGTCGATCGGGTTGGCGCCCACATCCACGATGGCAGTGAGTCGCTGTGGGGCCAGAATCTGGGTCAGGAAGTCCATGGTCTGTTCATAGCCTTTTTGCGGGCGGCCGAAAACAAAAAGAGAACAATCACGATTTTGCCGCCATTGTTCATTTGCAATGGCGCGCCGATCCGTACTAATAGCGCACATAAGGCTGGCTGATTGGTCAGCAGGAACAAGCTTTTATACCGCCCAAGCGGGCAGGATCAGGGGATCAGCGATGACGAATCTGCGCAAGGCAATGACGGCGATGGTGGTGGTCGCGGCGATGGCCGGTTCACAGGCCCTCGCGGCCGATGGCGCCCTGGCCCCCGGCAAGCCCGCCGGCGTGCATGAAGCCCGCATGCGCATCCCCAATCTCCTGTTGATCGGCGGCGCCGCCTTGGTCGTCGTGGCCGGCATCGCGGTCGCTGTCAGCGGCAGCGGCAACGCCGCTTGCGACGCGGCCCACTGCCCGACCACGACCCCATCGACCTCCACCTCGAGCTGAACTCAGTCTCCGGTCACGGCCATCTGCCGCAGCAGCCAAAGGCCTGCTGGCGGGCGGACATGCACCAGATCCACGTAATCGAGACTTGACCCCTTCACCATCGTTTCGGTGGTGAGGGCATTCGGCTGCAGGAAGTCGAACAACGCCGCCTGGCCCGAACAGTTCGCATTGTGGCGCGCGACCTCGGCCCGCACATCCTGCTTGAAAGCGTCCAGGCCCGCGGCATCGGTCTGCCGGTATTGCTGCACGATGGCGGTTTGATCGGGCGGGAAATACACGATCAGCCTGGCGCTGGAGCGGCAGGCCGCGGCCAGCATCGCCGCCAGCTCGCCGCGGGCGCGTGGGCCCATGCTCATGCTGCGCGCCCGCCGATAGTTCAGGTCGCGCCGCATCACCGCTTCAGTCATATGGCTGTAAGCGCCGAAGATGTCGGGGCGGTCGGCGGCGGTTTGGCCCGGCTTCAGCCGCGCCAGCGCATATACACCCAGCGCATTCATGCCCAGCGCGCCGCCGCTCAGGGTGCGGGTGGTGAACAGCCACAAGCCGCGGCGCGGCGTGGGCGCGCCGTCCGGCGTCACCGCCAGGCGCGTTTCATCGAAGCTGGGCAGGGCTTCGCCGGCGCCGCCATTGCCGGTGAAGGCATCCAGCGAGACCACGATCGTCTTCACCGACGGATGCGCCAGCGTGTCCTGCACCAGGCGGCGCGCCTCGTAGGGCGACATGCTGGAGGCGCCGTAATTGAAGCTGCGCACATGCAGCGCCGGATCAATCAAGACCGGGTCGAAGGCATCGCGTACCCGGCTGGAGCCGACAAAGACGATTTGGGGTTGGACCGATTCAAGCCAGGCCGGTTTCACAGCGCGTTCGAAACCTGAGAGGGTCTGCACACTGCCGCCGGCGGGATGGGCCAGAATGAAGTGCTCCGCCCAGGCGTTGAAACCTGCCAGCGCGGCGATGGCCGCGAGCACCGTGCCCAGAAACCAGACGGAGTAGCGGGTTTTTTCCATCAGAACTGGAAATAGATGAAGGGTTTGAGATTGGACAGCGCCAGCACCGCCACGATGCAAAGCAGGCCATAGCTCGCGGCGTAAACCGGCGTGGGTTTCCAGGACAGGAAACGCGCCGGTTTCACGGGCTGGTTGTCATAGGGCGAGGGCAAAGCGGGATTGTGCCGCCACATCAGCTCCATGGAATTGGGCATGAACCACACCATGCCGAACAGCAGCAGCAACGCCGCCGCTGCCAGCGGCGAAAAACTTACGATTGCGGAATGGCCCATACCCACAAGGCCCTCTGCCACATTGCGGGCTGACGTCAGATCGGGCGCGCGAAACACAATCCAGGCCAGCGATGTGGCCAGGAAGGTCAGCGCCACGGATGCGGCGTGCAGCGGAAGCTTTAGGGCGGCAGGTGCGCGCAGGCCTTTGGTGGCATGGCGGAAGACGTGATTGATGCTCAGATACAGGCCGTGCAGCCCGCCCCACAACATGAAGGTCCAGCTGGCGCCATGCCACAATCCGCCCAGCAGCATGGTGATGAACAGGTTGAGATAGCGTCGTGCCGGTCCCTGCCGGTTGCCGCCAAGCGATATGTACAGATAGTCCCGCAGGAAGGCCGACAGCGAGATGTGCCAGCGCCGCCAGAACTCGATGATGCTGGCCGCCTTGTAGGGCGAATGGAAGTTCACCGGCAGGCGGATGCCCAGCATCAAGGACGAGCCCAGCGCCATGTCGGAATAGGCACTGAAATCGAAATAGATCTGGAAGGCGAAGAACAGCATGCCCAGCCAACTGTCGGTGGCGCCCAGATGGGTGCCGCGCCCGGCGGCATTGAAGATGGTGTCGGCAAACGGCGCGAGGTTGTCTGCGATCAGGCTTTTCTTGGCCAGGCCCAGGGTGAACAGGGTAACCCCGGAGGCGATATCATCGTTGCGGGCGCGCAGCTGGCGGAACTGCGGGATCAAATCGTTGTGGCGCACGATCGGGCCGGCGATCAGATGCGGGAAATAGGCGACGAACAGCGCGTAATCCAGCAGCGAATAATTGCGCGTCTTGCCGGCATCGGCATCCACCAGATAGCTGATCTGCTCGAAGGTGAAGAAGCTGATGGCCAGCGGCAGGAAGAAGTTGGGCAGCGGCAGTCCGATGCCGAAGATCTGGTTGGCGGTGCCGACCAGCAAACTGTCATATTTGAAGGTGGCGATCAGGCCCAGGTTGAACACCAGGCCGGCGATCAGCAGCGGACGGCGGCCTTTGCCAAGGCTGCGGCGCTGTTCGATCTCCCGGCCGAGCGCATAGTTCACCAGCGTGGAGCCGCACAGCAGGAGCAGGAAGTCCGCCCGCCACCAGGCATAGAAGGCGTAGGAGGCCAGCAGGAGTAACACCCGCCGCCCGATCAGGGCGCGGGTCTCCAGCAGGCGAAAGACCAGCACGGCCAAGCCCAGGAACAGGAAATAGGGATAGGAATTGAAGGGCATGCGCCTCACCCGCCGTGGCTTGCTTATCGGGGAAAAGCGGCAACAAGGCTATTGGAACAAAAAGGGAACAGTGCTATGAGGGGCGATTGACCCGTACTTG